>JAFUNW010000292.1 GCA_017472905.1 Bacteroidaceae bacterium | reverse complement strand
TTCTCCACTTCCATAATCCGGAATGTATCTACTTGTTGCTCATAACGATCCTGTACTATAAAATCATTTCCCAGAAATTGGGCAATCTTTTCTTTTACCTTCTTCAAGCTAACATCATCTACCAATTTCAGTTCAACCGCACTAACTTCTTGATCATATTGAAACAAATTTCGAGCAAATGACAAAGAAGTAATCAAATAGGAAGCATCATATTTTTGTTGATTAACGGCAAAGATCAATCCGGCAGAATGTAAATAAGCACCTTGAAAACTTGAAGAAGGATTTGCAATATTAATCCGAGTACCTCGTTTGGGAGCATAAACTTCTAAAGGATCCAAAAAACGGATGCCAGTCCCCAATGTTGAGACCAACTCTACACCCAAAATTGCATAATCGGCAACCTCATCATGAAGTACCATATCTCCCCTTCCATATAGTATACTATCTATGGCTGTCAACTGATTGAAATTATCTTCCACTCCCTTAACGACAACCATCGCCTGACGATCCTTATATCGTACCATAGCATTATCTTCCAATGTTTCAGAAAAGACCGCTATCTCCGGCCATTCTTTCAACATTTGAATGCGTTCATCTCCTACGTCAAAAACTTTTCCATTTGTAGCTGTGATCTTCAACTGAGGATCAAATGCCGTAAACAACGTAGACACCAAATCCTGAAAACCATTAAAAACAGACAAAGTACATATTAATGCCAACGTAGCAAATGCAACACCGCATACAGAAATCCCAGAAATCACATTTATGGCATGATGCGATTTCTTGGAGAAAAGATAACGTTTCGCAATATAGAAGGGGAAATTCACTTCTATTACTTTTTCAACAGTTCATCAATACGTTCCACATAATCCAACGAATCATCTACGAAGAACTTCAATTCCGGGATGATGCGCAATTGATGCCGAACACGATTACCCAATTCATAACGAATCGCTTTTGAATTCGCATTGATGTTCTTAACAATGTCCTCAGCCTTAGCAGATGGAAAAACACTTAAATAAGCACGGACTATGCTCATATCAGGACTAATACGAACCGCACTAACCGATACTAATACCCCATTCATTGACTTTGTCTGAAAAAGAAAGATTTCACTCAATTCTTTCTGTATCAAACGGCAAACTTTACTTTGTCTGGTTGTTTCCATATTATTAATTTCTTATTTTTTTCTTATAATTGTCAATCCATCTCTCAATGGTAAAATCACCTTTTCCACCCGGTTGTCGGATGCTACCAAGTCGTTGAACTTTTTAATCCCAATGGTCTGCATATCTGTATGATGAGGTTCCTCCAAAACATGACCATCCCATAATGTATTATCCGCAATAATATATCCTCCAGGAGAAAGCATCGAAAGAACAAGTTCATAATATTCAATATATTTTCGCTTGTCACCATCCACAAATGCCAAATCAAAAGTCAAATCCAAAGACGGCAACAACTCCAAAGCATCTCCAATATAAAACTTTATTTTCTCCGCATATGGTGAGTTTTCCAACCAAGGACGAGTGAAATCTTCTTGCTCATCATTGATTTCAAACGTATGCAACAATGCACCTTCTTCCAATCCTTCTGCCAAACATAGGGCCGAATATCCACTATATGTTCCTATTTCCAGCACCTGTTTAGGGCGTATCATCCGAACAAACATCTTAAGCATACGCCCTTGCAAATGTCCCGAAGCCATACGTGGACGCAACAATTTCACATGTGTATCCCGATAAAGAGCCTTCAAATAATCGCCCTCTTCATCAATATGCTGAAGAATATATTCATCAAGTGCATCCGTTTCCTTCATCTCACACCTATATTATAAATAACGATTCCGATTGGGGAGTACATAATCCAAGCCATATCCCAAGACATCACCGACCACATTAATTTCAAGAAACGAAGTACGTGCTCCTTGCTTTCCACTGCTCAAATAAGCTACCATATCATTTTCTGAGAGTACTCCATCTTCCATCAACTTCCGTGAAGCTGCAAAATAATAAGCCTGTCCGTTTGCCTTTTCCGGCATATAAATGGCCTCTACCCCATATGACAAGGCTAAATGACGCATTGTCTTCTCTTTGTAACAAATAGCGAGTACCGGATATTTCCCACGGAAAGCAGCCAAATTACGAGCAGTACGTCCGCTGAAACTATCTGTTATTATTGCTTTGATATTCAGTTTATTAGTTGCTTTAACCGCTTGTTTTGCCAAAAAGGCCGTCACATCGTTCGAACCAGGAATCAACGGAATCTTGATATTGTTTTCTTGTGATTTGTCTTTCTCTGCCTGCGCTGCAATTTTAGTCATTGTTTTTACTGCTTCAACAGGATATTTTCCGTATGCAGTTTCTCCACTTAACATCAATGCATCGGTACGATAATAAATGGCATTTGCAATATCAGTTACTTCTGCACGCGTAGGACGCGGATTATTAATCATTGTATGAAGCATTTGGGTTGCAACAATCACCGGTTTCTTCGCTAATGTACACTTTTTAATTAGCATCCGTTGTATTCCCGGAATCTGTTCCTGTGGCACCTCAATACCCAAATCTCCACGGGCAATCATCACACCATCAGCTACTTCCAAGATCTCATCAATATTGTCTACCCCTTCTTGATTTTCAATCTTTGCAATGATACGGATATCACTACCATATGCATCCAGAATTTCACGTATATCCAATACATCCTGTTTATTACGGACAAACGAATGAGCAATAAAGTCAATATCACTTTCGATAGCAAAAAGAATGTTGTTGCGGTCTTTTTCTGTCAACGAAGGCAAATTAATACGGACTCCCGGCACATTCACACTCTTCCGGCTACCCAATGTGGCTTGATTTTGCACTTCATACAACAAACAATCATCCGTTTTTTCAATCACTCGCAGTTCCAGATCACCGTCATCGATCAAGATAAGACCATCCACTTTCAAATCTTTTACAAAATCCGGATAAGAAACCGAAATGCACTCCCGACACGTTTCCAGGTTTGGATTTCCAACCATCTTGACCCGTTCCCCTATTTCAAATGAAACCGGAGTATTATCCTTCAATTTCGTTGTTCTGATTTCGGGCCCTTTCGTATCCATTAATATTGCAATACGATTAGAAACTTCACGTACGTTAGCAATCAATTTTTCGAAACCTTCCCGTGAAGCATGTGCCGTATTCATACGAACCACATTCATTCCAGCCTCAAACAAGTCTTTGATAAATTCAACATCACAACGCAAATCTGAGATTGACGCCACGATCTTAGTCTGTTTCAACATCATACCTTCTTACCTTAAAATTATATAAAAATACCTCGTCATTTCCGGAGCAAAGCTTCTACACCCAATCGGTAGGAATCCAGTCCAAAGCCACAAATAACCCCAATACAAGCGCTTGAAATCATTGACTTATGACGAAACTCCTCGCGCTGATGCACATTAGAAATATGCACCTCTATAACAGGTGTTGTTATCGCACGAATTGCATCCTGCAATGCAATCGAAGTATGTGTATAAGCTCCCGCATTCAGAATAATACCATCATAGTCAAATCCTACTTCATGAATCTTATTGATCATTTCCCCTTCAACATTAGACTGATAATATTCAAAATCCACAGTTTGATAAAGGCTTTTCAACTCCTTCAAATACTCATCAAACGACTGCGAACCATAAATGGAGGGCTCACGTTTACCCAACAAATTGATATTGGGACCATTTATAATCTGTATTTTCATACTCCGATTCAATCTAAAATTAATACCTTTGTCTAGATTTTAGGGTACAAAGTTAGGAAAAAGAAATGAAAAGTATGGAGAATACAAGCAACATATTAAAGAAATACAAGCAATATTTGAAATTAGAAAAGTCTATGACACCCAACACCGTCAAGGCTTATCTCGCAGATGTCGTAAAACTACTCCAATTCCTTGAAGGAGAAAATATCCATCCCTATAGCGCAACACTCGAAGACTTAGAGACCTTTTCTGCCAATCTACGCGACTTAGGTATCTGCCCCCGTTCGCAAGCACGTATTTTATCTGGGATACGTTCTTTTTACCATTTCTTGGTCATGGATGACTACATTCAGACAGACCCCAGCGAATTATTGGAATCCCCTCAACTAGGGATTCACCTACCCGAAGTGCTTGCCGTTGAAGAGATAGACATGCTAATCGAGCAAATAGATTTAAGCAGCCGAGAAGGCCAGAGGAACCGTGCCATCCTAGAACTTTTATACAGCTGTGGACTACGAGTTTCTGAACTTTGCTATCTGAAGCTATCCGACCTTTATTTGCAAGAAGGATTTGTCAAGGTAGAAGGGAAAGGAGGAAAGCAACGGCTCGTTCCTATCTCCTCCCGAGCAAAAAAAGAACTCCAACTCTATTTTATTGACCGCAATCAATTTACGATACAAAAAGGATACGAAGATTATGTATTTATCAGTAAAAGAGGAAAAAACATTTCCCGTATCATGGTATTCCATATCATCAAAGAACTTTCCGCTCAAGTTGGTCTTAAAAAAACAATTAGCCCCCATACATTCCGACATTCTTTTGCCACACACCTTTTGGAAGGCGGTGCCAATTTACGTGCTATCCAATGCATGTTAGGGCACGAAAACATCGGGACGACTGAGATTTACACCCATATCGACAAGCATCGTCTTCGTTACGAAATCATTGAACATCACCCACGAAACAAAAGAAATTTGAACAGAAAAGCATAAACAGACACTTGTTTATGTTTTTTTTTCATTTTTTTCTAAAAAAATGCCCACATAAGGCTATAAATATGGTAGTTTTTCCTATCTTTGTCCGAGATATCTTATACATTAAGAACACATTTTAAACGTTTAATAATAAAAGTAACTATGATTAAAAAGCTGT
>JAFUNW010000030.1 GCA_017472905.1 Bacteroidaceae bacterium | reverse complement strand
ATATTATTTATTTGCGATTCTTTTCTTGATGTTTGATGTTGAGACCGTATTTTTATTTCCTTGGGCTGTAGTCGTGCAAGAATTGGGTGTGGCCGGTTTGCAAGGAGTAATATTCTTTTTGATAGTATTGGTAGCAGGCTTGGCTTATGCTTGGCGGAAAGGAGTATTGGAATGGAAGTAAAGAATGCTGTGTGTAAGGGTATCCCTTTTGAAGATTGGAAAGATAACGAATCGCTGGAAGAGATGTTGGCAGAGTTGAGAGCCGGCGGAGTGAATGTTTTAGTAAGTTGTTTGGACGATGTGGTGAATTGGGGACGCAGTAATTCTTTGTGGCCTTTGACATTTGCTACGAGTTGTTGCGGAATTGAATTTATGGCTGTGGGTGCAGCCCGATATGATTTTGCCCGTTTTGGCTTTGAGGTAACCCGTGCCAGTCCGCGACAGGCTGATATGATCATGGTAGCCGGTACGATTACTCATAAGATGGCTCCGGTATTGCGCCGTCTGTATGACCAGATGGCTGATCCGAAATATGTGGTTGCTGTAGGAGGATGCGCTATATCGGGTGGACCGTTTAAGAAATCTTATCATGTAGTACGGGGAATAGAAGAGATATTGCCTGTAGATGTGTTTATACCGGGTGGTCCTCCCAGACCGGAGAGTTTGCTTTATGGTATGATGCAATTGCAGCGGAAAGTGAAATTGGAGAGATTTATGTTTGATGAAAAGAGAAGATGTACTCCGGAACAAGAAAAAACAACCGAAAAATGAAAGATAATACATTAAATAATCAACCGGTATACCGGATAGAGCTATCTTGCTATCACGAAGAAATGCGTAGACTTCGTGTAGAGGAAGGTATGGATTTCATGCGGTTTATGACCGGATGTGATTGGGGAGAAGACGGATTGGGTGTGATCTGTTTGTTGGAGAATACAAAAACGGGAAAAAATATTTCAGTATCTACTGTAACGGAAAATCGGGAACATCCGGAAATCCCTTCAGTCGCAGATATATGGAAAACGGCTGAATTGAACGAGCGTGAAGTGTACGATTTTCTCGGTATTCACTTTACCGGCCATCCGGATATGCGGCGGCTTTATCTACGGGAGGATTGGGTAGGTTTTCCTTTACGTAAGGATTATGACATGAGCGAAGCTATCAATCCGCTTCGAATGACAAATGAAGAGGCACGTGATACGACTGATTATTATGAAATTCAATCGGATGGCAGTGTCATCAAGAAGCGTGATGTGATTTTTGAGAACGATGAATATGTCATAAATATCGGTCCGCAGCATCCGGCTACTCATGGGGTTTTGCGTTTTCGGACCTCTCTTGAGGGAGAGATAGTGAAGAAACTGGATATTCATTTGGGGTATATTCATCGTGGCATTGAAAAGATGTGTGAAAGCCTGACGTATCCTCAAATATTGGCCTTGACCGATCGACTTGACTATTTGTCGGCTCATCATAACCGTCATGCCTTTTGTATGGCCGTAGAACAGGCTTTGGGAGTGGAAGTGAGCGAACGTGTGCAATATATACGTACAATCATGGATGAATTGCAACGTATTGACTCTCACTTGTTGTTTTTCTCATGTGCATGCATGGACTTGGGTGCATTGACTGCCTTTTTCTATGGATTTCGTGATAGAGAGAAAGTGTTGGATATATTTGAGGGAACAACCGGCGGACGCTTGATTCAGAACTATAATGTAATAGGGGGAGTTCAAGCGGATATAGCAACCGATTTTGTTCAGGAAGTAAAGAAATTTGTTGCTTATTTACGTCCGGTATTGAAGGAATATCACGATGTTTTCACCGGGAATGTGATTATGCAACAACGAATGAAAGGAGTGGGTATATTGAGTTGCGAAGATGCCATATCTTTTGGAGCTACCGGTGGTAGTGGACGTGCCAGCGGATGGGCTTGTGATGTACGCAAAAGACATCCATACGCCATGTATGGTAAGGTGGATTTTAAGGAGATTGTAGCAGAAAAAGGGGATTCTTTTTCGCGTTACATGGTTCGAATGAAAGAGATAGAACAATCTCTCAATATTATCTTACAGCTGATAGACAATATTCCGGTTGGTGAATATCGCATGAAGCAGAAGCCTGTGATCCGGATTCCGGAGGGACACTATTATGCAGCGGTGGAGGCCAGTCGTGGAGAGTTTGGTGTTCATATCGAGAGTCGTGGAGATAAATATCCTTATCGTGTGAAATTCCGGTCGACCGGTTTGCCTTTGGTTGCTTGTTTGGATACAATAAGTCGTGGAGTGAAGATTGGTGATTTGATTGCAATCGGAGCTACGCTTGATTACGTGGTGCCGGATATAGATAGATAAGCAGTTCGGATAATGCGAAAAATCAGAAATTTAAAAACATAAATTAGGAAACAATGTTTGATTTTAGTATAGTGACCGAGTGGATACACAGTGTATTGACAAGTTGGATGCCGGAGGGATTAGCTATCTTGTTGGAGTGTATCATGGTTGGCGTATGTATTTTATTGTTATATGCGATGTTGGCCATTGTAATGATATTTATGGAGCGCAAGGTTTGTGCGGCTTTTCAATGTCGTATGGGGCCGATGCGTGTAGGACCTTGGGGGACGGTTCAGGTATTTTGTGATGTACTGAAGATGTTGACCAAGGAGATTATAACGATTCGTCATGCCGACAGATTCTTGTATAATCTGGCTCCTTATATTGTTATTTTAGCTTCGGTGATGGCTTTCAGT
>JAFUNW010000291.1 GCA_017472905.1 Bacteroidaceae bacterium | reverse complement strand
CGGATTGATGGCTTTCATACCTCCATCGAAACGGAGTACAAAGTAATCAAAGTTGAGACGCAAACCCAACCCGTATGCTACGGCTATCTGCTTGATGAAAGAGTTCATTCGGAATGCTCCCCCCGGTTGCTCTTTGTAGCTTCTGAGAGTCCAGATGTTTCCTGCATCGATGAAAAACGCACCGTTGATTTTCCAAAACAAGAAGGTACGATACTCCAGATTTATGTCCAGTTTCAAGTCGCCCGACTGGTTGATGAAATCTATTTTTTTGTCGCCTCCCCCATAACTTCCGGGTCCCAAAGAGCGAACCGACCATCCGCGTACACTGTTTGCGCCTCCCGAGAAATAGCGCTTCTCGAACGGAAGAATGGTTGAGTTACCGTAAGGGTAAGCGATTCCCATTCCCAAGTGAAACACCAGGCTGTTTCGGTAATCTATCACAATGTTTTGCGTAAAATCCAAGTCCCCCTTCACATATTGTGCGTATGCAATGTTCCCGATGGAATATTGTCCGGCCGAATTCCTTTTCTTGTAAATGGTTTTGGATAAGAGACTCAGGATATTTCCGGCAGTCTCCAGATTCGTACGTATGGAGAAATGGTTTTTCCTCCGGTCACCGGATACATTGTTGTTTCGCTCCGAACTGTAAGAATAAGCATAAGCCGTCCGGGAGATGAAGAGGTCTTCGTAGTTATACTTCAGAATCGAGTTGCTCGCGATGTTGTTCAAATATTCTTCGCGGAATGTCTTCGACACCGAAGGCATGTAGACGTAGTTGATATCCACCAAGTCTACTTTATGCCGTTTTCGCTGTCCCTGCATCCACCGATAGCTCCACGAGAGGGATGCTACGCGCCGTGAAAACTCCGGCCGTTCTTGCGCATTATACTCTATCCCCACCTCGGACGATGCTTGGATTCGCCGCTTGAATTCGGAAGATAGAAACGGAAACATGAAGCGGGGAAAGTTCAAGGTGCTCTCTATGCTATACTCCTTGTAGTTATCGTTCGTGTATCCTTGCAATCCACTGATAGCCTCGTAAGCTCCACGAAGCTTCACCATGAAAGTCTCGCTTCCGCGAAAGAGGTTGCGATGCTGGTAGGTAAACGAAGCGGCTGCTCCCAAATCGCCGGCCGTATTGGTCCCCTCCAGCTCCAGACTGATACCTTTTTGACTGTTCGGAGCTGTCAGAATGTAACAATCAAGCGTAGGTTGCTCTCCCTCAAGGTTTTCTCCTTGCGGAATAAAGCGTATGTTGGCATATTTCAGAGCCTGCAGTCCGGATAAGGAGCTGTAAGTCCGCTGCACATCCCGCAAGCGATAGAGATTTCCCTGTTGCAGATAGATGTTTTCGGCGAACACTCCGGGACGCATCAGCAATTTGTCGTTGAAATAGAAGCGAATCCCTCCGGCTGAAATCGAGTCGAACCGTTCGGTTGACGAGGCAACATTTCCCAAATCAAACTCAGTAAAGACATTTATCTTCCCTATCCGATATTTCACATGCTGTTGCGGAACCGATGCGACTTCCGGTTTGAAAAGCGACAAGTGCATCGTGAGGTCTACCATGCGACTCCCGCTTACCGTGTCGGCAGAAAAAGTAATGTAGTCCTTATGAAATTTATAAAAGCCGAGGTTTTGCAACTCTTCCGCTATTCGCTGACGCTCTTCCTCAAGCTTGTTGATGCTGAAAACCATGTTTTCATGCAAAAACCGTCCCATCTCCCTGTCCGAAAAAAAGCCTGCTATCAACGAGTCTTGAATATCAAACTCCACCGAGCGGACGTAATATTTTTCTCCGGGAACGAGCCGATAGTTCAACTTCAGTTTCTTTTTCTTCTTTTCCTCAGTCATCAATACGTAGGCCCCGAGGTATCCCTGATTTCGCAAAGCATACATCAGGTCGTTGCGCGAACGAAGAGCCAAATCCCGGTCGTAAATCACCGGTTCCTCTCCAAAACGTTGCAACATACGGTTCACCCATTTCGAACTGTCGCGTCCGGCAAGCGAATAAATGCCCAAAGGAACTTTCATCAGGCTGAACCAACGCGCATTGGGCTGTTGGCGGACATAGCCGGAAAGAGAAGACACATTCACCTCCTCCGCATCGCACTCCAAGCGAACCTTGTCGAACAAAAATTGCCCTTGCGGAACGAATTTGGTAGTCGAACACGAAAAGAACGATACGGCTATCAGGCACGTAGCCAGCAAAGAAAACAACGAATGCGGACGGTTTCTATCTTTTCTCATTCTCGAATATTCAAAAATATGTGCAAATATAGTTTAAATAGGAAAAATATTCGTAGCTTTGCTTGAATTTTATAGAGATTTAAAAGATTCAAACAATGTTAAGCAAAGGAAAACTGAAATTCATCCGGTCGTTGGAGATGAAGAAACACCGAAAAGAAGAACAGGCATTCGTTGCGGAAGGGCCGAAGATTATACACGACTTAGACGGACACTTCGCCTGCAAACTCTTATTGGCCACCTCCGCATGGATTGAGAGCCAAGTTTCCCTGCCACAAGCCGAAGAAATCATCGAAGTCACTCCGGAAGAGCTTTCCCGCGCCAGTTTCCTGAAAACTCCGCAAGAGGTAATGGCCGTTTATGCCTTGCCAACAACCACCCTCCGACCGGATGTTTTCGAAAACGAACTGACATTGGCACTCGATGACGTGCAAGACCCCGGAAATCTGGGAACCATCATCCGACTGGCCGACTGGTTCGGTATCCGACATATCTTCTGTTCACCCGGAACCGCCGATGGCTACAACCCCAAAGTAGTGCAGGCCACAATGGGCGCCATTGCCCGCGTACAACTCCACTATCAACCGCTGCTACCCCTGCTCGAAGAGCTGAACCAAAAGCAGATACCCATTTACGGAACCTTTCTGGACGGAGAAAATATGTATGAAAAAAAACTCTCCAATCACGGAATCATTGTAATGGGAAACGAAGGAAACGGCATCAGCCCGCTTCTTCGGGAAAAAATAGACCAACGGCTCTACATCCCCAACTATCCGACAGGAGTTCTGACGAGCGAATCGCTCAACGTAGCCACAGCTACGGCCATCATCTGTTCCGAATTCCGGCGCCGCCAACGATGAAGAAAAACATCGCTCCCCTCCTTTTATCTTTCTGAAATACAAAGAGATGGAGTCACAGAGCTGTTTTTCCTTTTTTGCAATTCAATGCTTTTAGAAAAACTCTGTGACTCCATCTCTCTATGTTCCGGAAAACTATAAGTCAACCGGATTTATATTTCCGCACCTTGCAGCCGAAAATCTGTTGCCTTGCAGAAGAAAATCTGCCGTGCAGCAGAAGTCCGTCCGCCGTGCAGCAGATTCCAATCTGCCGTGCAGCAAAAACTCCTCCGCCGTGCAGCAGATTTTCGGGAGCCGTACAGCAGATTTTCAAGTGCCGCTCTCACCCGAAAATTTCAGACACAATTTCTGTAAAACTCACCCTTGTGATGGCACAAAAGGCGTATCTTCGTAACCATCTTGCAAAGCGGATACCCCCACTCCAGCAGCGGAAAGGAGAAATAAAAGCGATGACGTTCGCCCAAAAGCCCTGCTACGCGATTCAACAACGTGAGTTTCACGCCATAGTTCAACAACAAACCGACTGAGGCAACAACAATCCAGACCCACGCGCCGGAAGATATGCCATAGACAATGAACAATACGGATAAAAAATAGAAAAGATACATCGACAGGGTGACCGTTGATGATAAAAGGCTCCGAAGCCATGCTCCCCGATGCAAACGGCTCGTCACCAAACGACTCAACATTTCTCCACGCCACACTTTTTGATAGGGCAACGCCTGACTGACTGAAGCCGAGGGGTTTAGCTCGACCACCGTATTCGAAGCGTTGGCATAGCGATTGACCAACAAGTCGTCTTCGCCACGCAACAGGTTGAGATGAAGGGACGAATATCCCCGCTGCTCCATGAACAACGATTTCCGAAAAGCCATGTTGGTTCCCCTGCCTGTATAAGGTTTCCCCAACAGGGCAGCTCCAAGAAAATGAAGTTGCTTCATCAACGCGGCATAGCGCAACCGTTGGGCATACCACCCCTTTTCCGAAGGGTCGATGTTGGAATATCCCAAAACAAAGTCGCTTTGGGGAGTGACACCGCTCATAAGTGTTCGCAACCACTCTTTCCCATTTGGAAAACAGTCGGGTTCGATATAGACAATCCAGTCGTAACGACTGGCACGAATGCCCATCGTCAAAGCCAACTTCTTCGTGCTGACATAGCGAGCCGAAGCGGGTACGAAAGTGTGGTAAAGATTCCGGTGCTCCACTTCCAGACGTTTCAATACATCCACCGTTTCGTCCGTTGAACCGTTATCCACCACAATCACCTCGAACCGAGGATAATCTTGCAGCAACACTTGCGTCAGATTACGCTCCAACCGGTAAGCCTGATCTTTGGCGGACATCACGACCGACACCGAAGGAAGCGAAACCTCGCCCTCCTTCGCCTCACAACCTTTCTTTCCGGCCTTGCGCAACATAGCACAACACGCAGGCAATTCGCGAAGCAACTGCCCCACACCCAATGCCGCATATACAAGCATCCACTCTGTCATAATCACACCTTTCTTTATGATTCTTTTCTGGAATAAAAATAGTTATGCATCATGCAAAATCTCCGGAGAGACGACCTACCGGCAGTTCGCGGCAGTTGTAGCCCGAAGCCATGATTTCGCCATAGGCTCCGGCCGAACGGATAGCCAGGAAGTCACCCCGATGACATTTGTTCAAGTCGATGGACTTGCCAAAGACATCGGACGATTCGCAAATGGGCCCCACCACATCGTAAGTCTCAACCGAATCTTCCGAAGAGAGATTCTCTATTTTGTGATATGCTTGGTAGAGAGCCGGACGAAT
>JAFUNW010000290.1 GCA_017472905.1 Bacteroidaceae bacterium | reverse complement strand
GTGGCGTAGGCTTCAAATTCATGCAGGCTTTCGCCATCAGCAACGGCATAGACTTTCATCAACTCACTCCCCTGCTCGATCTCGTGGCCGTCAGCATCGCCTCGGACATCGTACCTATCATGGGCGAGAACCGCATTCTGGCCTATCACGGACTAAGGCAGCTTAACAACAATCCCAGCGTAGGATTGAGAGCCATCATCGAGGTTTGCGGACTCAACGACAAGGAAATTACCATCAGCGACATCGTATTCAAAATCGGACCGCGCATCAACGCCTCCGGACGAATACAAAACGGAAAAGAGGCCGTAGACCTGCTCATCGAAAAGAACTTCAAGCAGGCCTTGAAGAAAAGCAACCAGATAAACCAATACAACGAATTGCGAAAAGACCTCGACAAAGCAATGACCGAAGAGGCCAACCAAATCGTTGAAAAACTGGAAAATCTATCCGACAAGCGAAGCATAGTCATCTTCAACGAAGACTGGCACAAAGGAGTCATCGGTATCGTAGCCTCGCGACTCACCGAAATATACTACCGACCGGCAGTCGTACTGACCCGAACGGGAGACATGGCCACCGGCTCAGCACGTTCCGTTTCCGGATTCGATGTGCACAAAGCCATCGAGTATTGCCGCGACTTGCTGGAAAACTTCGGCGGACATACCTATGCAGCCGGTCTATCAATGAAGATAGAAAACGTTCCGGAATTTACCCGCCGATTCGAAGAGTTCGTGGCAAACCATATCGAACCGGAACAAACCCAAGCAACCATACACATCGATGCCATCATCGACTTCAAAGACATTACACACAAGTTCTTCAACGACCTGAAACGATTCAATCCTTTCGGACCGGACAACCACAAGCCCGTCTTCTGTACGCAACAGGTCTACGACTATGGAACAAGCAAAGTCGTAGGACGCGAACAAGAACACATCAAACTTGAACTGGTCGATGACAAGTCGAACAACGTAATGAACGGAATCGCTTTCGGACAAAGTTCGCAAGTCCGGTACATCAAGACCAAGCGAGCATTCAACATCTGCTATTTCATCGAAGAAAACAGCCACAAACACGGCGAAGTACAACTCTTCATCGAAGATATCAGGCCCTGCAAAAACGAAGATAACAAGTAAAAAGAAAAAAGTATAGGAGCAGAAAAATCCTGAGAAATCGAAAAAACAAAAGAAAAAAGCCCTAAAATCCACCTTGTCATGCTGAGCGAAGCAAAACATTTCATAAAGAAATTGTTTGCTATGCTCAGCATGACTAACGGGATATAGGCTTTCATTCAATGGGCACAAACGCCTTTAAACTCTACCCACTAACCCATCCCCCAAGCGTAGCAACAATCAAAACGGAAAGAATGAGCCACTATCACGACATACTGAAACAATATTGGGGCTACGACTCGTTTCGAGGCATACAGGAAGAAATCATCGAAAGCATCGGAGCCGGACGCGACACCCTGGGACTCATGCCCACCGGAGGCGGAAAATCCATCACTTTCCAAGTGCCGGCCTTGAGTCAGGACGGATTGTGTCTTGTCATTACCCCTCTCATCGCCCTGATGAAAGACCAAGTAGCCAACCTACGCGCACGGGGTATCAAAGCAGCCGCCGTATATGCCGGGCTCACACACGAAGAGGTCATCGTAGCGTTGGAAAACTGCATCTACGGGAACTACAAATTTCTATACATCTCGCCCGAACGCATTGCTTCCGAACTCTTTCAAGCCAAATTGAAGCACATGAACGTCAGCTTCGTCACCGTAGACGAGTCGCACTGCATCTCGCAATGGGGATACGACTTTCGACCGGCCTACCTGAAGATTGCCGACCTGAGAAAAATACTCCCGCATGCACCCATCTTGGCCCTTACCGCTACCGCCACACCTGAAGTGGTGAAAGACATACAACAACGACTTGCATTCAAAGAGGAAAACGTGTTCAAAATGAGTTTTGAACGGAAAAATCTGGCCTACGTAGTGCGACACACCGAATGCAAAGAAGACGAAATAATCCACATATTGAACAAAGTCGGCGGGACAGGCATTATTTACACCCGAAATCGGGAAAAAACACAATACATTGCCAAACTCCTGCGCGAACAAGGTATCACCGCAGAATTCTATCATGCCGGACTCGACAACAAAACCAAAGACATACGACAACGAAAATGGCAATCCAACGAATCGCGTGTCATGGTGGCTACCAATGCATTCGGAATGGGAATCGACAAACCGGACGTCAGAGTCGTCATACACGCAGACCTGCCAGACTCACCCGAGGCTTACTTCCAGG
>JAFUNW010000289.1 GCA_017472905.1 Bacteroidaceae bacterium | reverse complement strand
GAAAGTAACCCCATAAGTTCGCTTTTTATTCAAATAATTTCGCCCGATTCTTCCACCTACTTTAGAGCCACTTTTTTCAAGCGTAATTTCGGAAGGTGAAGTACAAGTAAAAGAAATTGGCTCATACTCTCCATATTGCGGTTCAAGATCCGAATCCGGATAAATTGTAACAGTTCGTTTTTGCGAAATTATATCCCAATTAAAACTGCCTCCCCAATAATCAACCGTTTGATTATAAGAATTCGTTGGATTCATTCGAAAAATATATTCCAAACGTTGTTGGGGCTCAATCAACTTAATAGCCTCTTGAAAATTCAATCGAAGAATTTTTACACGATATTCAGCCTCTTTATCCCATACAACTTCTGCATAAATATCAATCGGTTTGATACAAGCATGAGAAACGACCTCCCCTTCGTACGTTCTATTTAATATACCTTCTACCAAATATACTTGTTGATTTTTACGCTGAGGACGTTTACCCGGTTTCAACTTAAAATCATGATTGATATAGTTGCCTTTTAATATATTCTTTCGATAATGAGTAAGAAATTCTTTTAATGTAGAAGCTCTATCGTTAAACTTAAAGAAATTCCCCTGATATCTACGGGCAATATCTCCGGGTGCAACTTGATACTCCACCTCCGGATCTTCCATTGCTGTTACATCTGAAAAGAATTCACTTAAAGCTTGTTTAATATGATTTTCTATTTCGGTTTGGCTTTGCGCAAAAAGCGCAGACAGTCCCATAGCAAAAGCCCCCAAAAAGATTGTCAATCTTTTCATCACTCTCTATTTTTATTATTCTATTTCAAACATTATAGACACGGTTCTCCATTCAATATAATGTTCTCCACCAGTGTACACTTTATATTGACTAATATATGTACCCGTATCCATATTTTCCACCAAAATTTTCCAAACGAAAGGCATCTGTTTGAGAGTTACTGTATGTTTATTATCCCAAAAATAACTGACCGAATCGATTTTTTCATAAGGATAATCCGGCACAATGGTTATCGTATCACCATTTCTATATGTTCCACCATTGGATATCCCAATTCCAATCTCTATCGATTGGAAGAAACTTTCTTCTGCACATCCTACCAAACCGAAAGAAATGCAAACATAGAAGAAAAAGATCCACAATAGTTTTTTCATATTCTTTCTTTATTCAATTCTTAATCATATTTCCTATTCCCCTCCCGAATAAGAATCCATCGGGTTTACCTCTTCATTCATGGGTTGGGCTGATTTGCGGGGAGTTTGCCTCATATTACCGAAGCTATAGGTGAGGGTTAATCCGATACGGCGGCCTCCACGCCAATTTTTGCTATCCACATACGTATCTCCGGTTTCTGTTATCGTATGCCATTTGCGCGAGTCGAAAATATCACGTACAGTGACGCTAAGACTCAACTTCTTATTCCAAAACGATTTACGAAGACCGGCATCTACCGAATAATTGGCTTTCCGATAACCCTGCGCAACCACTTGTCGGGCATTGTAGTTTCCGGTTACTTGAAGCGAGAATGAATAGGGCAAAATAACGTTCGCCATCATCCGGGCATTCCACGAGAAATCTTCATCGCTCTCTCCACTCACCAATTGATCAGCTATCATAAAGTTAAATGCATCCAATTTGTAATAGAACAGGTTTACGGTCGTTGTAAGATCTATCGTACGGGCCAATTTGTTTTTTGCCACAATTTCAAGGCCGGCAGATTGCGAATGGGTCACGGTGCGATCGGTTGAATACATGATATTTCCCTCTCGATAACGAATGCGTTGAATGACATCGTCTGTCGTACGATAATATCCCGACAAAGAAAGCGTATGGTCTTCCCAATTTTTGATATAATTCAATTCGTATGCATTGGAATATTGAGGCTCCAATTCAGGATTTCCATAAGATATATTCGTTGAGTCGGTAATGTTCTTGAACGAGTTCAACTGACCTCCCCAAGGACGAGACAAACGGCGTGTATAGTTCACTTGCAACTCATTTCCACCGGGTAACTCGTACGAAAGAAACAGGCTGGGGAAAAGACTGAAATAGTCTTTTTCAAACAAGGTCGGAGCCTCACTGCCAAACTCTTGGGCATAGTAACGCGATTCGGAATTGACTTTCCAATATTCACCACGTACACCTACCTGGAATCCCAGTTTACCCAAACGGCCCGAGTAAGTTGCATAAAGTGCATGAATGTCTTGGTCGTAAATAAAGCGATTATAAAGCTGCTCTTGCATCACCTTGTGCGCCTCATCGCCATACGTACTCACCGGACTGTTTTCGCGTGCAAAAGTACCTTTATATCCGGCTTCCACTTTATGATTTTCATTGATTTTATTTACGTAATCAAGCTGTGCTTCCCAGTTTTTGTTGCGATTTTCGCTCTCTTGATACTGATAAGAAGCTGTTTCCTCTTCGCGCACCGTACGATAGTCGCTATGATTATCCATGTTCCAAATGTGATGCGACAGGGTGAAATCTATGTTGTGATCTTCGCCAAAATCATGCTTGTATCCTACGTTGAAATTCATCATCTTCATATCGTTTCCGGAAGTAGTCAGACGGCTATAAGCATCCTCGGCAACCGAGCCATCCAGACGTCCCGAACGATAACGAATTGTATTATCCCGATTACCATCTCCAAACATTCCCATAAAGTTTGCCGAAAGATGGTCTTTCCGAGTTACATTCCATGTAATGCCTGTACGCCCAAAGAAGTTATTTCCTTCATGTTCATTTTTGCCATCCTGATAAAGATAATTTTCCGAATCCGTACGGTCGCTTACATTACCACCTTCGTTGGAGCGATGACGATAGCCCATATTCAAATAAGCCTCAATTTTTCCGCTGCTGTAATT
>JAFUNW010000288.1 GCA_017472905.1 Bacteroidaceae bacterium | reverse complement strand
TTTAGACCGAAGGCTCTTTGCGGTCGCCGACCTTGCCTCTTGCGTTCGGGGCTACGCCCCTCTCTCCAGAGGCAAGGTTTATCAATGCACAAATATACAACTTTCAATCTTTTTCTATCTTCCTGTGTCTACTTTTTCGGCAGCAACATTGAATTTGTCTTTGTAGGTATATTCTTACTGTTTTGAAGTTTACTTAATTCTTTAATCTTAGCTTTGGAATGAATAATCCAAGGTTTAGAATATATATTCCAAGCTTTGGAATTATTATTCCGCGCTTTGGAATTAAGTTAAAAGTTTAATTTTTCAGAGAAAGAAATTAATTTTGGAAGTCTTTTTTGTCGATGTCGACTAGGTAGAAATTTGGGGAAGACTAACGGAGTTGCTTCCGGCTACGATTTCTAGTTGCTTGTTCAAAGTTTCCAAAACTTCTTTGCACGTTTTTACTTACGAAAGTTGAAATTCTTTATATGAGTATTGGTAAATGCACTTTTATCGAGATCTTTTACGCTTTTAGGCAATTCCAGATTTTGAAGAAAAAGGCAATCTTGAAAAGCACTACTACATATCTTCTTCGTTTTTGAAGGAAGAATCAAGCTTCTCAAATATACGCATCCTTTAAACTGTTTTCTTCCGATTCTATTTTTCTGCATTAAATAGCCTATAAAATATTCATCTTCCACTTTCGTAATATGATAATCAGAATTGTAATTCATTTTATAGAAGCATATCTCATTCCATTCTTTGTCTGTCAGGTTTTTAAAGTCATACCACACTTTAACTGCGTCGCCATAAAAGTTCACAGTTTTTGTTCTCCAAAGACGGAAGTTTACCTCTTTGGCATTCTCTGACAGATAACAGATTTCATCTTTTCCGCCACTAACAAAGGTTGTATTCCAAAGATCCAAATGACTCAATGAGCCTTGCCATGAAAAATAATCATTATCATCAATCGCACCAGCCATACGGCGGATAAGCTTCATATCCTTCCCGTTTATTTTTCCTATAATAGTAAGAGATTGTAAATTCTTCTTTTCGTCATCCGAAAGAAGTGTGGAAAGTGTGCCGGCCTTTTTAACTCTTACTACCTTTTGATATGACAGACTATCCTGCAAACTTTGATTCGGTTGAATGCCTGTGACAATATGATTGAACAACAATTGGAATTCGTTCATTTCGGGAATGACAATCAGGCGATAATATCCATTGGACGTACCATTCCAACCTAAGTTAAAATGAAGAAAATCCTTTTCATATCCATCACACACAAATAAATGAGCATCGTTAGATACTATTATCGGGCGGTTCTCATCCAAGTCGCGATAGACCATTCCCAATAAGTTGTCGACATATGTTTGTCTTTTAGGAAAAAACGGAACATTGAGTCGCTTTTTAGGACATCCATAGCAAGAGCATTTAATGGAGTAGTCTAAGAATTTTACAAGCCCCTTACGTATATTGTAGACAGATGAATAGGTCGCGTCTTTCCCATAATTTGTGCTTGAAGAAACTCCGGCGGCAAACATTAGCTTCGCTATTGGGGCTTTTACTTCTTCAACTGTATCTCTGTAACTATATTGGTTCTTTAATTTATGCCATTCAAATGGATATTCACTGAAATCCATTGTAATAAAAGTCCCTTCTTTCGTTTTATAGCTATGAATTCCATTGCCACACGTAGGATGGGCATAATAGCGCATTACTTGTGCCAATGCGACAGGCCCGCATCCTGCTAACATACTTCTTTGCTTAGACGAATCCGTTTCTACTTTGGGACAATAATTATTAAATGGTGCTCTTTGGCCCCACTTTGTATCTCCTAAGAGGGGAGATTTTTCTTCGGCTTGCGGCTTATATTTTTTTAATTCTACCGGTGTTTCTCTCAGATTATTGTCTAACAAAAAGTTCAATTGCCTTCTATAAAGCTCTATATATCTGAAAATGCCTGTATTCAATCTGCCTTCAAGACTATATGCAAGCACGGGATTACTGAGGAGGTTGTGATATTTCTCTTTGGCGACAAGTACATATATTTGGCCATTGTATGATTTAGCGATGAGGTATTCCGAAATATCTTTTATTGGTTCTATTCTCAGCTTTATGGAGTCAACGTTAATTTCTTGGCTTTTAAGGAATTCATAGGCTACGTTCAATTCAACCTGATAATCCGATGATTTCGCTTTGTCGAATTCTTCGGCTTTTGTTGTTGATAGGATGGAGGAAATCAGCAATAGAATAATAGTGCAGGTACTCTTCTTCATGGTATTTTTTTTAGTTGCTGTCCGCTAAACATCTGTGATAAAGGATGATTCACGTGGTGAATCGGGATAGGAAATAAATCATAGACGTTTACCGGACAGCAATGCTTATTTTCAAGTGGAAGCTACGATTAGTAAACAACGACTTTCTGTTTTTCGATTAAGTAGAAACCTTTCGGAAGGCTTACGGAGTTGCTGCCGGCTGTGATTTCTATTTGCTTAATCAAAGCTCCGGAAATGCTGTAAATGTTGACAGAAGTGTTTTCTTTTGCATGGATAGTTACTCCTTCGCGTGTAGAAAGAATACTTATCTGTTGTCCGTCTGTTGTTGTCAGACGTTTGAATGAACTGATGGTTCCGTTGGGGACGATTTGTCCAACGGGAGTTGTTGCTGTAGTTGCGATGTATGCTTCGAAAGGAGCGATGCTTTCGCCTACGGTACGTTCAAAGTATCCTTTTTCTTCGTTGAACTTCAAGAATGTACCTTCGGGGTGGTAGGTTGCAAAGGTGGGATTTCCAACCATGCGGTATTCACCTGTTTGTGATACTCCGGATGCTTGTCCGGCAAAGTTCATGGTGACTTCCAATCCATCGATGTTGTCCACAAACTGTACGAGATAGCATCCTGACGTAATCGCTTGGTTCTCGTCTGCATAGTGGAAGCGTGGAGCATCGTAGGTCAAAAGCACATAGTCCAATCCGAATGTCAGCGGTTCGTTGACGTAGTTGAATCGATCGTAATAGCCGGTAAGGGTCATGCTCTGCAAATCGCCGGGGAAGTGGAGTGCATAGAGTTGTGAACCTTTGACCGGGCGTGAGTAGCTGACACTGCCTTTCAATGTGACGGTTTCGCTGTTGATTTCGGAGCAGGCAGTTGTTTCCGTTTGTTTGAAGTTTATCCAATAAACCTCTTTGGCTGTCTGTGGCGACCAAACTTCACCGGCTCTAAGTTTCACTCCGGCTATTTGAGATTTAGCAGACGGAACTTGGCTACTCAGGGTGTATGTTTCGTATACTTCGAAGTTATCGAGATACAATGTTCCGGCATTGTCAAATCCTTCGTTGTTGATGTAGAGCATGGTGCGTGCTTTCGAACCGGTTGTTACGACACCTTCCAATTGCTTCCATTCGCCTTTGGTGTCGTTGATAGGTAGGTAGCTGTTTTCCTCGTTGATACCCAGTTTACCTGTGTATCCTTCGCTCTTTACCATGACACGAACCAAATAGGCTGAGTTTGCTTTCATGCTTACCGGAAAGTCGAGTGACGCTCCTTTGTCCGGATAGGCTGCCTGGCTGCTCAGTTTGATGCAGTATGCTCCGGAATAGGCGTTTTGAGTATCTATGGTTGCTTCCGGTCCCCATCCGGTGAAGTCGGCTGCATTGGTATAGAACGAACGTGCTTCAGCGTTTAGTCCAGCGCGGTCGAAACCGTGATTGCAATAGGGGTCTCCAATCAAGTTGGTCAATTCTTCGGCAGGAAGCATGTTGCTGATATTTTGTTCCGAACTTTTTTCGTCCGGGAGCTCAGCTTTAAATGTACTGAGAACTTCCGCTTGGTATCCTTCCGTCAGATTCTTACCATTGATAACCGCAAGGAAGTTCGTTTTTCCGATATTTCCTTCTGTGGTTGTTCCAACGAGGATGTCATCGCGGAAGATGTTGAGTTGCGGTTTGGAATTCTTGATTACCTTGTAGGAATGTTTTTCTTCGCCTTGTGGCAATCCGTCAGCAATGAGTGTACTGTCTTTCCCGTTGTAACCCCAAATTTGGTCTTTGCGGATGTGTATGTAACTACCTCTTCCGCGTTGGTTGCCGACTGCGATGGAAAAGCCCTCTTCATTTGTTATTTGCGCATCTTTGACTGCTACGCTGTATCTGATGCTGTAGAGGCTGTCCACTTTTACGCTGAGCGTGTCGTTTGCTTGTGCGGCTCCTCCGGCCATAGCCAACAGAGCCAGGATATATAGTTTATTCATAAGTTTCTTTATACGGTTAGTTTAATCAATAGGTTGTCAATCCGTCTTCGCGCATGGCACTTAACACGATGGCATTCAGTTTCAGCATTCGTTCGTTTCGAATATTTACTCCGTAGCTGTTGTTTGTACCGTTGGTAACCTCCTCTTTTTGGTTGATACCTCCCGGCCAGAAGTGTACACCGGAAATCTTCAGTGTCTGTGTCATGTCGCTCATCATGACGCGCAAGGCTTGTGTTGCGCGATATTCTTTCCATGTTCCGTCACTTTTGAACATGGCGTTGTAGTTGCTGGCAGTTCCGACACCCATTGCGTGGGATATTTCGTGTTGGGCTGTTCCTACCCATTGATAACGTTCGTTCGGACCGTAGCGCATCCATCCTTCGATGTTGCAGTCGGCAGTTTGTACTCCGGTATTGTATTGTACATAGATGTACTTCTGTAGGTTGGAATAGTTTTCGTAGTAGAATTTAGCCGAGTCCATCGCGATGGCAATGCGGTCGCGTGCTCCGGCATCCAAAGCCTCTTGTTCGTTGACCCATCCCCATGTGAGGCTTCCTCCGCGTGAGGTCTTAAAGATGCGGTCGTTTCCATATACCGTATCTCTGCTGTTGATGGCGTATGCACGTATGTGATACAATGTGTTGGGCTCAAGGTTGTCGAAGAATACTCCGAATTCTCCTCTCATGGATGCGTCTTTGGCCGTGTCGGCTGCTTCCACAAAACTGTTACCGTCTTTGTTGCTGACGATGGGCAGAGGTTTGCGGCTGATGCATACACCGTATGATTTCAGTTCGTCACCGGCAGATGTGAATTTGCCGGCTGCGATGGCTGCGACTTTCAGTCTGGTATATACAGGCAGTGTCTCTACGCTTGGTGGCGCAACGATTGTCTGAAAAGTCTGTATGTCGCTGTATGCGGTGTCGGTTTGGTTGATCGCATACGCGCGTACATAATATAATTGTTCCGGAAGCAGAGCCGAGATGTTCACTATGAAAGAGTTGTCGCTCAACGTGTAAACCCGGCGGCGGCGTACTCCGGTCATGTTGTCGAGTGCCGGATTTTCGTTGCTGTTAGAGAACAAAAACCCGCTCTCTTTAAATTCCGAACCGCCATCGCTGTCTACATATCCGGTGAATACAGCGGTTCGCGATGTGATGTCACTGGGAGCATCCATGCGGACAATCAGTTGGTTGTCGGCTTTGGTTGCTTGCAATTGTGTTTCGTCAAAAGGGGAGTCCCCATTGTTGGAACAGCCGGCCAATGCGAACAATAGCATACCGGCTGGCAGGACAAACTGGCGTAACGAATGTTTCATGTTTCTTTCTGTTTGGTTAATAATTCTATGATGTGCAAAGATACGGATTTAAGATGAGAAAATAGAATTTGGGTTCTATTTTCTTTAAATTTAAAAAAGGTTGTACCCTCGCGAGTACAACCCTTTTTGGAATTTAGATTTGTTTTTGTTACTTGATAGCTACTTTCGCAACTTTCTTGCCGACTTTTACCAAGTAGATGCCGGCCGGTTGTTCGGCTTCAGCATTTACTCTCATTCCGGTAGCGGTATAAACCTCTACTTCCTGACCGTTGGCATTGAGCACTACGATTTTTCTTCCATTGGTGCGAACCAACAAGTCGTTGTCGATAGTGGCTCCGGCTTCTACTCCGGTAATCCATCCGAAGTTTTCATCGTTGCTGTCTGCGTATGAGTTCATAATCAAAGTGAAGTCAACGGCAGAGAACCAAGTTCCGGTGAAAGGAACGTGTGTCAAGGTTGAGTCGGTAGAGAATCCGATAGAAGCTTTGTGGTCTACCACATCGAATGTAATTTCGTGCCAGTTCCATCCGCGTCCTTGTCCTGAATTGGTCAGAGCCATTGGTGAAAGTGGATCGGCTGCTTTGGCTTCTTCCCAAATAGAACCTGCAACGTCGTGGTTGCTGATAATCGGCTTCCAGATGGTGTCGTTTTGTGCGATGGCTTCGTTTCCTTTTGCTACTACGAAGAGGAGAGCTCCACCTTGGTCGCAAGCACTGCGTGCAGCCACTTTCAATGTGTAGTTACCGTTAGGCAAGTAGTTCAACTCCTGGTAACCGGTCAACTTCAATGCGCCGGCAGTGCTTCTCCAAGAGTCAAAGTAGCTGTGCGTATTGGTCTCGGTATATGTATCGGTAGCTTCATCGTAGATACACTCTTCGGGGTTGTAGTATTGGCCGCTCTTGATCGGACCGTCTTCGAGGTTCAACCAGGTCCAACCGTCTTTGGCTGCTGCATCAGCGTTTATAATCATACCGGAGATATCGTATCCGGCGCCGTATGTTTTGGCTTCTTGTACATAGACACTGGCTTTGATTCCCTGAAGACCGTTATTCAATTGTGCGATGCAAGCATCGATGGTTGTTTTGGAAGCCAGGCTTGAAGTAAGTCCCTGCTTGTGCAGATCCATTGTGTTCTCCAAATCGATAAGTGTGCTTTCCATGTATCCTACCGGCGGAGCAGACATTTCGATTTCAGTGTTGGCCAAAGCAGTCGTATACGATTGATAGTTGGTCAACGCATCTTTGTACTTGCTGTTCATTTCTGCAGCCGTAGCTGTTTCAGAGGCCAAGTAAGCTTCTACTTGTGCGATGGCATATTCCAAAATGGTTTTGCCCCAAACGGTATTTCTCACCGAAACGTTGGAACGGTACATCTTCAGTTTTTCGTTCAGCCAGTCTTCGTAAAACGGATGGGACCGGATAAACGCGTGCAGCTGAAACATCGTCGAGATCAGACGTTTGTCATC
>JAFUNW010000287.1 GCA_017472905.1 Bacteroidaceae bacterium | reverse complement strand
AGTGGGGTTTGCCTGCTTTGCTTTGGCAATGTTATGGATAAGATATGAACGGACGTACGATGCATTTCATGAAGATGCCGAGAGGATACACGTCATTCTAAAAGACAGAAGCGCATATGTGCAAGAAAGCTTAGGAACACAATCGCTTCAGGAAGTTCCGCAGTTTGAAAAACTGACGCGGGTCTTCAATTTTCATCAGGACTCGCTCAACGGGGAGCGCATAACGAAGGAACCCATATACGAATACGTCTTGTGCGACACGAACTTTTTTTCGATTTTCAATGTAGAATTACTGCAGGGAAGCCGTTCGTTCATTCACAATACGTCCGAAGTTGCCGTTAGTGATAAAGTAGCTCGTATGCTGTGGGGAGATGAATCTCCTATCGGGAAAAGTTTGACCGTTTCCGATTCTGACATGTGGGTGCGTTTCTTCCCTCATTTGAAAACCCGTACTGTTGTGGCTGTCTTCAAAGATTGGGGGACACATACCAACTTTCCTTTCAGCATTCTCAGCCGATTACCGGAGGAACTGCCAAAGAAATTCTACGGGGCGTCACACATCATGACACGTATTCCCAAAGGAGTGGATGTGGATGCTTTGAATGCTCATCTCGACACCATGATGGTTCTGGACCGCGATATGTCGAGATGGGGAGAAATAGATTTAAGCCTAAACGAACATATTTTCAAGAATAAGAAACTGAAAGCCGTTCCAATTACTAAAGTTCGCCATGAAACGGAGGTATACGAACGATTTGCTATTGCAAAGTTGAACCATATTTACCTGTTTGCCTTCGCCGGAGGTCTGCTGATAGCTTGCGGCCTATTGAACTACCTGACCATGTTCATCAACCGTCTTTTCATTCGTAAACGTGAAATAGCCTTGCGTACAGTGTTGGGTGCTTCGGGATGGCGACTCATGGGGCAGTTCCTTACGGAGTATGGTCTGCTGTTGTTGTTCGTCATGCTAGGGGGATGGCTTACAATAGAGCTTTCATTGGATGAATTTCGCAAGATGGCCGAGCTTCCAAAGGAAACAGGTTATATCTATCGGGAATGCTTCCTTTACATGTTGTTTGTTGTCTTTTTGTCGTTGCTTCTTTCCGTTCCGGCTATTGGGTATTTTCGCCATCAGTTGTTGAAGAGTAGCATTACGGGTGTCGGCGGATTTTCGCGATACAACCTGTTTCGCCGCATCAGTACCGGAGGCCAGATGAGTATCAGCGTCTTCTGTATTTTCTGTACCGTAGTGTTGCTAAAGCAATTGGATACTCTACGACACGGAGATATTGGCTTTGAGCGAGAAAACAGGTCGTGTTATTCCTTGTATAATCAAATGGAGGATGAATGTGAATCGCTTTTGGCTTTTCTGAGACAACAGCCGGAGGTCGAAGATGTCGTGACAACTACACATCCAATATATCCCGTTAGCTATACTTCTAAACGAAGGTTGAACCCCGATAACGATCCACAGATAAAGGAACACATGGTGGTATATAACCAGAAGATTTCAGATGGACTTGTTCGCTTTTATGGTTTGACCTTGTTGCAAGGTCGGTGGTTGCATGAGGGAGAGGAGAATGCCATCATGGTGAATGAAACATTGGCACGCATCATGGGATGGAAAGAACCCGTAGGGCAGACATTTCTTAAGAATACAGTGGTAGGTGTGGTAAAGGATTTTATGAATGAGTCGCCTACGGCCAAAGCACGACCTTATATATTCATTGATGAAATAACTGAAGAGCGTACTTCACGTACTAAATTCAAATCAACGAAATATCTGCTTTTACATTACAAACCAGAAACAAGGGAACAATTAATGAAAAAGATTGAGGAGTTCTTTAAGGAGTACGACCGTCCGTATCAAGATGGTTATTGGCGGGGGCTTTTAGATACCTACAACAGAATGTTGCGTTCCGAAGACAATTTGCAGAAACTTCTAACCATCACGACCGGAGTTTGTATTCTTATAGCTCTTTTCGGAGTCTGGTCAATGATTATGCTTACTTGTGAGCAACGCCGCAAGGAGATTGCTATACGCCGGATACATGGGGCTACGGTTGGGGAGATTCTGAGAATGTTTTTTGCAGAATATTTGTTGTTGCAAACGGTGGCAGCAGTAATCGCTTTCTCTTTCGGTTATGCTTGCATGAAACCTTGGTTAGAGAATTATGTGGTGCAGACTCCCATTTCGTGGTGGATTTATGTCGGAATTTTCTTTATCATGTTTTTGCTGCTCTCCCTCTGTATCGGTTGGCGTGTATGGAAGACTGCCAATGCACGCCCGGCTGAAGAAATAAGTAAAGGATAACGGTATATGGAGTGATAGGAATGTAAGAATGTTAGATCGAATCTATAAATAAAAAAGTTATGATAAAAGTAGAGAATTTACAAAAAATATTCAGAACTGAAGAGGTAGAAACACGAGCTTTGCGTAACGTCAACCTGGAAGTAAAAGAGGGGGAATTTGTTGCCATTATGGGACCTTCAGGATGTGGAAAGTCCACCTTATTGAATATATTGGGGTTGTTAGACAATCCAACGGAGGGGACCTATCTGTTGATGGGAAGAGACGTTGGACAGTTTACCGAAAATCATCGAAACCGGTTACGCAACGGAGTGATTGGTTTTGTGTTTCAAAGCTTCAATCTGATTGAAGAATTGAACGTTTACGAAAACATAGAATTGCCATTGCTTTATATGGGAGTTTCGAAAGAGGAGCGAAAGCGGCGCATCGAAGAGGTAATGGTACGAATGGAAATTATGCACCGCGAAAAACATTTTCCCAAACAGCTTTCGGGTGGACAGCAACAGCGTGTGGCCATAGCAAGAGCTGTCGTGTGTCGTCCCAAACTGATTTTGGCAGATGAACCGACCGGAAATCTGGATTCGAAAAACGGACGTGAAGTTATGAATCTGTTAAGCGAACTTCATCAAGAAGGATGTACTATCGTCATGGTTACCCATTCCCGACACGATGCAGGGTATGCCGATCGTATCATCAATCTGTTTGATGGGGAAGTGGTGGAAGAGAATCATCTGTAATTTAAATGGGAGTTAAGAATAGAGAGGGATTGAGAAATTAAAATATAAAAAAAAGGTTATGATACAACACAACATCGAACTTGCATGGATGCACCTGAAAAAGTATCGCTTGCAATCGTTGGTCTGCATTGTTAGTTTGGCTGTGGGATTTGCCTGCTTCGCATTGGCTATGCTATGGATAAGGTATGAACGGACGTACGACAAGTGCATCCTGTCGGAGTTGACCCTGCGCAAGCTAATGGCTGCAGTCGTTGCCTTTCCCATCGGCTACATTTGCATGAAGCCTTGGGTGGAGCAGTATGTCATCCAAGTGGTCATCTCTTGGTGGCTCTATGTGGGTATCTTTCTCGCAAATGCCCTGCTCGTTATCCTTTGTATCGGTTGGCGTGTGTGGAAGACGGTCAATGCACACCCGGCGGAGGAGATAAGTAAAGGGTGATGGTTTCTTTGTTAATTATGAAAATCCGGAAAGCGATACTTTAAACATCCGTTGGCAAGAAACGTTATATTTGCTGCGGAAAAAGAGTCAATAACGTGCAAATATAAAAAAAAGAAACGCGGATTATCCATTCTATCGGTTAATCCGCGTTTCTTTTTTTATTTGTTTTTTTAGTTTACATCAAGAATCCGAGTAGGATACCGGCGGCTACGGCCGAACCGATAACTCCGGCTACATTCGGTCCCATAGCGTGCATGAGTAGGTAGTTGGTCGGGTCGTATTCCAAACCGACAATTTGGCTGATACGAGCCGAGTCGGGTACGGCCGATACTCCGGCATTACCAATCAATGGGTTGATGCGCTTGTGCTTCGGCAATATCAAATTAAATATCTTTACGAACAATACGCCCGATGCGGTAGCGATAATGAATGATAAGGCACCGAGTGCAAAGATAAGGATACTGTCTACTGTCAGGAATTCGCTAGCCTGTGTAGAAGCACCAACAGTGATACCCAACAAAATGGTGATTGTGTCGATCAGCGGACCACGTGCTGTTTCTGCTAAACGGCGGGTTACACCCGATTCTTTCAATAGGTTACCGAAGAAGAGCATACCTAACAATGGAAGTCCTGAAGGAACGAGGAAACAGGTGAGCAACAAACCGACAATGGGGAAGATTACCTTTTCCGTATGCGAAACCTTGCGAGGAGCCGGCATGCGCATCAAACGTTCTTTTTTCGTTGTGAGCAGACGCATGATAGGCGGTTGAATTACAGGTACAAGCGCCATGTAAGAATAAGCACTTACGGCAATCGCACCCATCAAATGGGGAGCTAGTTTGGAGGAGAGGAAGATGGCGGTCGGACCATCAGCTCCACCGATGATTCCAATAGCACCGGCTTCTGCTGGTGTGAATGACGTACCTAGGAACGGGAACCAATCGCCCAAACCGAGGGCAATCATGTAAGCTCCGAAGATACCAAACTGGGCTGCAGCTCCGATAAGTAGCAACTTGGGATTGGAGATGAGAGCCGAGAAATCGGTCATGGCTCCGATACCTAAGAATATGAGCGGCGGATACCAACCGGAGGTCACACCCTGATAGAGGATGTTGAGTACAGAACCTTCTTCATAAATACCTACTTGCAGACCGGCTTCCGTATTGAACGGAATGTTACCGATGAGAATACCGAACCCGATGGGGATGAGCAACATAGGCTCAAACTCCTTCGCTACGGCCAGGTAGATGAAGAACAAACCTACGAGAATCATGATGAGGTGTCCGGTTGTTGCATTGGCAAAACCGGTGTACGTCCAGAAGTCTGCGAGGTTGTTACTTAAAAAATTGATAAATTCTCCCATGATGTTCTTTATTCAATTACGACCAAATCGGTGCCTTCAAGCACAGAATCGCCTTGTTTTACATTGATGGCTGTGATTTTTCCATCTTTGTCGGCATTGATGTTGTTTTCCATCTTCATGGCTTCTAGGATGAGGATGGTTTGTCCGCGTTTCACCGTATCGCCTACATTTACCTTGATGTCAAGGATTACGCCGGGTAGCGGACTTTTTACGGAGGATTTACCGGTTGAAGCTGCTGCCGGACGTGCCGGTGCACTTGCTGCCGGACGTGCAACCGGACGAGCTACAGGCTTCGGCTCCTCAATCTTCTTTTCCATTTCTACTTTATAGGCTGTGCCGTTTACTTCTACATTGGCAATGTTTCCTTCGATTTCTCCGATGGTAACCTTGTATTCGTTACCGTTGATAGTATATTTATATTCTTTCATATCTTTATTTCTTTTAAATTTGTTTTCTTTACTTGCGCAGCATCAAGTGCTTGGCATTCCATGCAGAGGTACGGCGGGTGATGGTAAGTATGCCCGATTCAATGTCGTGTACATTGTTCATCTCTTCGTGCAAAGCCATTGCAATGGCGGCATATACTTCTCCCTCTTTACCTGTAGCTTGGGGGGTAGATTGTTTTTCTGTCATATCAGTTGATTTACTTGTTTCTGTTGTTTTTTTCGATTGCATTCCCAATCCCAATAAGCGGAACATTACGTAAAGAAGAATCAATCCGAAAAAGACAACAAGCATTGCGGTGATGGACATTCCGATACCGTTCGCATCGTGTAGGGCAAATTTCTCTTCCTTAACGTTTTTGTCAATTGTCATGTTATTGGTGCTGGGGGTTACGTAGCTGTCAACATCGTTACCTCCTTTTTCGACCCATTCGGAGTTTGCATCGTCTAAGCGGGCATACGAATGATCAGCTGTAAGAATCGGTACATTGATTTCGTCAATGAGTTTACCTCCGTTGTCATAGAGTCCTACCCAGTTTGTTTGAGCAGTATCCAATGTACAACTGATGTGAAACGT
>JAFUNW010000286.1 GCA_017472905.1 Bacteroidaceae bacterium | reverse complement strand
GATTCTTTCGTCTCTTTTTGTTTTTTTAGGCGTTAGCCTCAATGTAAGAGATAGCGTCTCCTACAGTGGCGATTTTCTCAGCTTGATCATCGGGGATAGAGAGACCGAATTCTTTTTCGAATTCCATAATCAACTCTACTGTGTCCAATGAATCAGCTCCCAAATCATTGGTGAAGCTTGCTTCGTTTGTAACTTCTGATTCTTCTACACCTAGTTTATCTACAATGATAGCTTTTACTCTTGATGCAATTTCAGACATATTCGTTTCTTTTAGTTAATTAATTAAATTGGTTTTCTATTTTCGACTGCAAAGGAACATAGAATAATTCGTTTGAGCAAATATTCAGGAAAATAAATGCATTTTTTTGCACATTTTCCCTTGTTTTGTGCATAAAATCACCCTATTTTCTCTCTTCTTAGGGGATAATTGCTTCTCAAACTCTCAAATTGCATCGGGCAAATTTTTAAATTTTTGCTATCATTTCTTGGATCGTAAAGGGCTAATTTCAATTCATTCGGTCTATATTCCGTTTGGTTGATGTCGATTGATGGAAGTTTGATCTCGAATTTATTGAATGGAATATTAAAGAAATGGCAAAATGCTTCCAATACCATGCGTGTGGCATTGGCTTTTCCATCGGCAGAATATCCGGCAATGTGTGGAGTTCCTATAAATGTTTGCTCCAAAAGATTCAAGTCAATCAACGGTTCATGTTCCCAAACATCGATGATGGCTTCGCTGATGAGGCGTTTTTTCAGAGCTGTTAATAAAGCTTGGGTTTCTATGACTTCTCCACGTGATGTATTTATTATAATAGGTTTATGAACTAACGATTGGAAGAATGTTTGGTCAGCCATGTGATAGGTACAATAGGGTTCTTCCTTGATTAATGGAGTGTGAAAACTGATTATTTGGCATTTATGGGCTATTTCTTCCAAAGAAACAAAACCAGTTTCCCCTAAAGCTGCACGTGGTGGGTCGCAACGCAATATTTTCATTCCGAGAGAGCGAGCTGTTTCACAAATTAAACTACCCACATGTCCTACTCCTACGATTCCCATACATTGGTTTTTGTATTCAATTCCCTTTTCCTCTTGCAAGGCTAACAGGGCTGAATGGACATATTGTGCAACACTCTTTGCATTACATCCGGGGCAGTTCACCCATGTAATGTGGTTTTGTTGGCAATATTCTGTATCTATATGGTCAAATCCTATGGTTGCGGTAGCGATAAAACGTACGCGGCTGTTAGCTAATAATGTACTGTTGCATTGAGTGCGTGTACGTATGATTAATGCATCAGCATCTTCAACATCGGTCGAAGTAATGGACGCTCCGGGAAGAAAAACGACCTGGTCGGCCAATTGACTAATGAAATCCTTTATATATGGTATTTTATCATCAACAATGACTTTCATAGAAACTATTATTAGAAATTATGTAAAGCGTGCATCATTGGTGTAGGGGAGATTACATAAAAAACGATTTAGGTACCTCCGAGGGGAATCGAACCCCTATCTAAAGTTTAGGAAACTTCTATTCTATCCGTTGAACTACAGAGGCAGTCTGTCAAGTTTTGGGGTTGCAAAGGTAATTCTTTTTCTACGGTAATACAAGAAAAAACAGACTTTTCCATTTTTTAGCATTATTAAAAGCGATGATATTCAGCAGAAAACGTTTATATTTGCAACGTTCTTATCTGTTTGGAAAAAGAAGAATGGATGGTTGAATAAGCATAAATCTGATTTTTTTGTCAAGCGAAAAACGATAGCAATGGCCAAAGCTCCTAGCATTAACATATTAGAGCATTATAAGCAATACCTAAAAATAGAAAAATCATTTTCCGACAATACTTGTGATGCTTATGTGTCGGATATAGAACGGTTTAAAGAATATTTAAATGGTGAGCAGATTGATTTGTTGGAGGTAAAAGAAGATGATCTTCACCATTTTATAGCAGATTTACACGATGTAGGTATTCATCCGCGTTCGCAAGCACGTATCTTGTCCGGAATACGTGCCTTCTATCGTTTTCTTGTGTTGGATGATTATATCCAATCCGATCCTACAGAGTTGATTGAGTCTCCTCGATTGGGTAAACATCTTCCGGAAGTTCTTAGCTTGGAAGAGATTGATGCTATCATAGCATCAGTAGATACAGGGAAAATCGAAGGTCAACGCGATCGTGCAATATTAGAAGTACTTTATAGTTGTGGCTTGCGCGTATCAGAGTTGTGCAATTTGCGTTTTTCGGATTTAAATCTCAAAGAGGGCTATATTCAAGTTCTTGGAAAAGGGAAAAAGCAAAGGTTGGTGCCTATTTCTCCGCGTGCTATAGATGAATTGATGCTTTACTTTGAACAGCGGGCTTGCATTACTCCTAAGCGAGGGCATGAAGATTACGTGTT
>JAFUNW010000285.1 GCA_017472905.1 Bacteroidaceae bacterium | reverse complement strand
CCCACATGCTAGACCGCGCATTGAACGGTCTGCGTATGAGTCCGGTTCCGGCAGATGTACGCAAGCTATTCTATAAAGTAAAGAAAGCCCAAGGAACCGACATCACCCGTACATTCTGCGGGCTAAACGATATTCGCAACATTGCCCCATCCATCGAATATGCCAAAGCTGCCGGCATGATTTCGCAATGTGCGCTCAGTATCACTCATTCCCCCATTCACACCGTTGAATACTACGTGAACATGGCCAAACAACTCATCGAGTTGGGAGCAGATGAAATCTGTATCAAAGATATGGCCGGTATCGGACGTCCGGTATCTTTAGGCAAAATTGTCGCCGGAATCAAGGCTATCAAAGATATCCCCGTACAATACCACTCTCATGCAGGACCCGGATTCAACATGGCCTCCATTCTGGAAGTTTGCGAAGCCGGATGCGACTATGTAGACGTAGGTATGGAACCGCTTTCATGGGGAACCGGTCATGCTGACGTTATCAGCGTACAAGCCATGCTGAAAGATGCCGGATTCCAAGTACCGGAAATCAACATGGAGGCCTACATGAAAGTACGTTCACTCGTTCAGGAATTCATGGACGACTTCCTCGGACTCTATATCTCTCCGAAAAACCGTTTGATGAACTCCCTGCTTATCGGTCCCGGACTGCCGGGAGGTATGATGGGTTCACTCATGGCTGACCTGGAAACCAATCTCGAAAGCATCAACAAATACAAAGCCAAACGCAACATGAAGTTCATGACGCAAGACGAATTGCTCATCAAACTCTTCAACGAAGTGGCATACGTATGGCCGCGTGTTGGCTATCCCCCATTGGTGACTCCGTTCAGCCAATACGTCAAGAATCTTGCACTCATGAATGTGATGCAGATGGAAAAAGGAAAAGAACGTTGGGGCATGATAGCCGATGACATCTGGGACATGCTTCTCGGAAAGGCCGGACAACTGTCCGGAGAACTGGCACCGGAAATCAAAGAAAAAGCAGAAAAAGAGGGTCGCAAGTTCTTCACCGGAAATCCGCAAGACAATTACCCCGATGCACTCGACAAATTCCGTCTGTTGATGAAAGACAAAGGTTGGGATATGGGAGAAGATGACGAAGAACTCTTTGAATATGCCATGCACCCGGCACAATACGAAGCATACAAGAGCGGAAAAGCCAAACAAGACTTCCTTGAGGATGTAGAAAAACGCCGCATGGAGAAAAAAGCCGGAACTGCTCCTACCGAACCGCAAACATTGACCATAGATGTCAACGGCACGGCATACCGAGTAACGGTAGCTTATGGCGATGTAAAACCCGAAGCACAAAGCGGTGCTACGACTAGCGCACCGGTAGGCGAAGGTAAAGAAATCCTCTCACCCCTGGAAGGTAAATTCTTCCTTACCAAAACAGCTCAAGAGACTCCTTTGAAAGTAGGCGACAAGGTCAACGAAGGAGATGTAATTTGCTACGTAGAGGCCATGAAAACCTACAACGCCATTCGTGCAGAATTCAGTGGAACCATTACTGCCATCTGTGCAAACCCCGGTGACTCAGTTTCAGAAGATGACGTTTTAATGAAGATTGGATAATGGAAGATATATTGATTAAACTCTATGAGATGACGGCTATCAGCAACATCGTAGCAGAACCGTCATTCCTCATCATGTATTGCTTGGCATTCGTCTTGCTTTACCTCGGTATTCGCAAGAAATATGAACCGCTATTGCTTGTCCCTATCGCATTCGGAGTGTTGCTGGCCAACTTCCCCGGTGGAGAAATGGGAGTAATTCAAGCTAACTCCGAAGGACTCGTTACGTTAGCCAACGGCGAAATGAAAAACATTTGGGAAATGTCCTTACCCGAGATTGCTCACGACCTCGGCATCATGAATTTCCTCTACTACATGTTGATCAAAACCGGCTTCCTTCCCCCTGTCATTTTCATGGGTGTAGGTGCACTGACTGACTTCGGCCCCATGTTGCGCAACCTGCGTCTCTCCATCTTTGGAGCCGCAGCACAAATGGGTATCTTTTCCGTACTGCTCATCGCGGTAGCTTCAGGCGCTTTCACATTGAAAGAGGCTGCTTCCTTGGGTATCATCGGTGGAGCAGATGGCCCGACCGCCATTTATACCACCATCAAGTTGGCTCCCCATTTGCTCGGCCCCATCGCCATTGCCGCCTACTCTTACATGGCTTTGGTACCGGTCATCATTCCACTTGTTGTTAAATTAACTTGTACAAAGAAGGAATTGCTCATCAACATGAAAGAGCAAGAGAAGCTCTACCCATCCAAGACCGAAATCAAGAATCTTCGCGTCTTGAAGATAGTCTTCCCCATCGCAGTTACGACCGTTGTAGCCATCTTCGTTCCTACAGCCGTATCGTTGGTTGGTATGCTTATGTTCGGAAACCTGATTAAAGAAATCGGTTCAGATACCAGCCGTCTTTTCGATGCGGCCAGCAACAGCATCATGAATGCTGCCACCATCTTCTTAGGACTCTGCGTTGGTGCTACCATGACAGTCGATGCATTCCTCAACTGGCAGACAATCGGTATCGTAGCCGGAGGTTTCTTCGCATTCGGCCTCTCCATCGCCAGCGGAATCTTCATGGTGAAGATTGTCAACCGATTCAGCAAAAAACAGATTAATCCACTCATTGGAGCCACCGGCTTAAGTGCTGTGCCAATGGCCAGTCGTGTTTGCAACGAAATAGCTACCAAATACGATTCCAAGAACCACGTACTCAACTACTGCATGTCCAGCAACATCAGTGGAGTAATCGGTTCTGCCGTAGCTGCCGGCGTACTGATTTCGTTCTTGCAATAAGAGCGGAATATTGATTCTGTTTCCAATACAAGAATAATACTAAAAAAAGTATCCTAAGATACTTGCCCTTTTATCTTAAGATAATTGGCAAAGTATCTTAGGATACTTTGTATTTGAACCTATATTACTTGGAAGTTACATTTTCGTTTATCGTATCGCGATTGAAAACATCGAACTAATTTGTCCATTTTACGAAGCCGCTTTCGATGCCCAACGAAGGCGGCTTCATTTTTTTGAGGGCAGTATCTTAAAAGCCAAGTCTGAATTATTCATGAAAGCGATTGGCTCTTTCAACGAGTACGAGATTGTTTATAGAAGACTATCAATCGAAGATATGTAATCCTGTAAAACCTCTGTGTGTACTACAACTCAACCCCAAAACGATATAAAAATCCCCTCCAAGACACAAGGGGGGGGAGGGGATTTTTCGTATCTACAAGCATCCTTAAAGGGTACTATGCTTATAACCCATGAGCAGAAGCACTATGTCCACAAACATGACCATTGACCCTGTTTTGACAATTCCCATAGTATCTGTTACTACCAGCTTTTTTATATCATTGTTCTATAAAGTTTATTCCCTTTACTCACTTACCTACGGCTTTTCAGGTTACTCCGCCGTCCCTTGAAATATTTAAGAAATACGCACAAAAAAAGCGCGAGACTTTTTTAGTGTATTCCCGCTCAGAGGTGTTTGGCGTAACCCGACAGAAGAATATAACCAAAAGTCCGCGCTATCATCTAGCACGAACATTTCAACTATTATTCTTTTCTGTCTTTTAGTCGCCAAACTTTCTGAGCAGAAGAATAAAGCTAAAACGCTTTTCCAATATGTTTAAAATGTGCACATCAAACTACGCGGCTTCATTGACAAATCTTTTTTATT
>JAFUNW010000284.1 GCA_017472905.1 Bacteroidaceae bacterium | reverse complement strand
TCCGTATTTCCTAGAAAGAAGAAATAATTCTTATCTGTACAATATTTTTTCACAGTGTCTGTCACATTGGATATCGGATGGAAATGTTGGCTGTATCCATTGTATATCGAGGTGATTTGAGTGTCGGGGATATGCATAATGGAAGCAATTCGTTTTGCTTCGAAATGAGAAACCGTAATGATGCGGCTGCATTTCTTTAGAATACGTGGTACATTCCAACGGCGGTAATACCACCCCATTTGTTGGTAGAGTGAGGAACTTTTTCCATGACGTTTTTCCATGAATATCACATCGTGTAGAGTCAGAACCAAAGGGACATTGCAAAAAAGCGGTGCTGTATTGCTGGTGCAATGGAGTATGTCCGGTTTGATATTTTGGAGGGCCAATGGTAGTCCTATTTGTTCCCACAAGGGATATGACGGGACTTTAATTTCTATGATGTGAAAGTTGGAGGTTTCATTGAGGCAATGGTCTTCTCCCGGACTGACTAGAATGAAATATTCATTGATCGTGTCCAATTGTTGCAATTCTCGAATTGATTCCAATGCAACAAAGTCCATTCCATGTTTCTTTTTTCGGAATATACGTTGTGCTTCAATGGCTATTTTCATGATTTTGGGGGTTCGTTGGTTGAAGTGATAGAGTGTTCTGTATGTAGGAATTTGTTTTTCAGTCCTTGTAGACGGAAGATGTTACCAACCATCTTTAGTGCCATAATGGGGGCACGACGAATGGCTTTGTCAAAGTCTTCATTCATTAATTGGTCGGGGATGCACATGGCAAATATTCCCAATACAATAAATCCGGAAACCCACCATTTTATAGCAGCGATCCAATTAATGAAAAACATGGCTATGCTCATTATCAAGATGATTCCAATCATGGCAATTCTTGGAAGTAGCATCCATTGAATGATTTTGTCTGCATAGTCTATGTTTCGTTTGAAAATAGCCGGTATCAGATGAGGGAGATTGGTAAACAGAGAATGGAACTGGGCTGCCATCCAACGGCGGCGTTGTTGTTGGAAGACTTTTTCTTTTTGCGTTTTCTCATCGTATACATATAAGTCAGGTAGAAAATCAACAAAAATATGTTGTTTCATCAATAAGGCTTCCAGTTCTTTGTCTTCACCTGACGAGGACAAGAGTGATACATTTTTCTTAAACCAATCGAAATCGAAGGCCATGCCTGAGCCGATAAGAGCAGATGAAATACCTAAACGGACGTGTCCGGTACGGAATATACTGTTGTTTATTTCCTCAAAAATTGCATCAAGAATGGCTGTAGGTGTGTTTCTGTTTTTAGCTATTCGGTGAGCTTGAATGGCCAGACATCCGGCATCGTAGTAATTGTTTATTTCCTGAAGAAAATGTGAATCAACAGTGTTATCAGCATCCAAGATAACAACAATGTCGTATTTTCTTGGTGATATTTGCTCCATTGCATAATTGAGTGATTTGGCTTTCAGGCTTTCCTCAAAATTTGGAGTGAGTACGGTTATCGGATATAGTTTCAATCGTTCATTGGTCTCCGGTTGACAGTGGTCTGCAATAACTACTACATCGTAATGTAGGGTTGGATAGTTTTGTTTCAAAAATGAACGGACGGTAGATTCTATTACGACATCTTCTTTGTATGCAGGAATTAAAACAAGTATTCGATTGTGTTTGCGTGCCGGCTGACATTTGTCGCTTTTGACGACCAATGCAGCAAACGCGAATATGAATAAATAGATAATTGTTCCTGCTACAATAATGAAGAGGATGAGGTCGAATAGCATGATGATTGAGTAGAGAGACATGATATTAATGATTGAGTTTTTCTTCTTTTTTCAATTTATAATAATCATAAACGCCCATAAGCGTGGCTTTGGCCAGATCGATTCGTTTGTTGAATAGATGTTTGATGCAATCTTTGGGTGCTACAATCAATGTTAAATATAACAAACATACCCATAGATGAAAGTTCACTTGATTGCGGTATGCAAACAGCATGCGATTTCGGGTCAGATAATAGGTTCGCAATGGGGAATTCTGACCGGTGCTTTGACTCTCTTTGTGATATATTATGCAACGAGGGTCGTAATAGAGGGAATATCCTTGTCGAGCTATAGAAAGGCAGTAGTCGAATTCTTCATAATAAAGGAAATACATTTCCGGCATAGGCCCAATTTTATCATATACATGTTTCTTTATCATCATGGCTGCTCCATGCAGGTATGGCATTCTTCGTATGCGTTGGTATTTTTTGCAAATAGCTTGTCCATTCCCGATACTGTGGTTGCGCAAAGTAAAACCGGTTAGGGGAGTGAAGCCGGCATATTGTATCAGATTGTTTTCTGCATAACAGATCATAGGACTGACTCCACCAATTTCCTCGCTTGATTCCAATGTTTCTATAAGATATACCAGACTGTCATCTTTAATAATCGTATCGTTGTTCAAGAAAAACAGATATTTTCCGGATGCAATGAGAGAACCTAAATTATTACCTCCGGCAAATCCGTTGTTGGTATGATTCTGTATCGTTTCTATAAATGGATATTGTTGTTTTAGCATGTACAATTCATCTCTCGTTGGAGAATTGTTTACTACAATAATCTCATAAGTAACAGATTTGACATGTTTTCTTATGGATTCAATCATTTGGCAAGTATCTTTATATCCATGATAGTTGACCGTAATGATAGATATTTCAATATTTTTATTCCTTTTCATTAGTCCTTAAGAGATTTCTTGTTCAATCGATGCTCTTTCTTTTTCCTGAATGATTTGTTTATCCAAATAGGGCCCCATAAATACAATTGTTTGAAGACCGAATATCAAGAGATTATTAGGATATTGATGATATATGTTATTTCCGTATGCAGCAACAATCATACAAGCCGTACCACACGTGAATGCCGTTAATATACCACGCAATCTTTTATCTTTGATTTTAAAAAGTATGATGTAGCATTGCATGATGACGGACGTGACTAATACGAGTAGGAATAATATGATGCCGACAATACCCGTTCGCATCCAAATATAAACCAATGTGGAGTCTGGGGGAGTTATGGATACAATCCAATATTTATTATTGGTCGGAATTTCTTCCGGACCAACTCCAATACCGATTCCCCAAGGAGCCTCTTTCATGTATGCTTTGATGGCTTTTTGATTATTCAAGCGGACCTGTAAGGAAGCGTCTTGTGGATCGAAAGCAGTTCGCATGCGGCGTATGACTCTGTTGCTATCTCCTATTGTCGTATATTTCAATATGCCGACTGAACATGTTAGGAATATACAAGTAAATAGAAACAATTTCAGATTTTTGGATATTAAAGTGAAAAGCATGAAACCTGCAATAGCGACAAAAACCGCACTACGGGTTCCGGATATGCTCATGCTGTATCCACTGGCTATGGCTACTATCGCCCAAATTACTTTCCTCTTTTTATTGTCTTCATACAAGCAGCAGATAGCGAAAGTTACCAAGCTAAAAGCCATGTTAGAACCATA
>JAFUNW010000283.1 GCA_017472905.1 Bacteroidaceae bacterium | reverse complement strand
TTCTACTTCTTTAATGAACTGTATCAATTTTCCATCATTTTCTCGATTTCTTTCAGTTCCGGTCCCATGTTTAACATATAATAGATGGTATAGAGACCGTTGAGCCACATTTCTTTTTTGTCGGGACGCAATTCGCGAGCTTTTTCGTAGTACGGTTTAGCCTCTCTGTAGAATCCTTTCAAGGTTTCTTGGTCCTTTTTATATTGTGCTGAGCCGAATGATGAAGTCATATTGGCACTGAGGTCGTTGGCTTGCTGGCAGTAAATCAGTCCGAGGTTAGAGCAAGCTTCAGCATAATCGGGCTTCAGATTGATGGCAGCCTTGTATGCGTTGATGGCCTCCTCGTATTTCTGCAAGTTTTGACAGAGATATCCTTTAACATACTGCATGTGAGCATCTTCCGGTGAGCGTTGCACCATTGCATCTGCGAATTCCAAGGCTTCTTTGTACTTTCCGGAAGTGTTGTAATAGTCAAGCAAGTTACCGAAGAAATAGTTGTGATCCGGGAATTTCTTCACGCCTTCCTGCAATTCGGCAATCCATTTTGCGGTGTCGCCCAACTCTCTGTATGCTGATGCACTGAATTCATATCCGTAGCGGCTTACGCTTTTATCGGTTTTTACGAGCGGAGTATATTTCAATACGCTGTTAGGGTCTTTCAGTTGCATAGAAGCCAAGCTTGCGTAGTATGCGATTTGTGATACGAGTGTATCGTTAACTACGGTTGAGTCCCCTTTCAGCATTGGGTTCTCTGCAGACTCAATGTAGAGTGAGAAATATTTCAATGCTTCCTGGTTATTTTTGTCTTCATTGTAGTATTTCACACCTCCGTTGATAAGCCAAGGACGAGATTCGAGCAAGAATTTGCGGTTTGCATCGTGGTATTTTACCTTGATGGGGCGTCCTTTTTTGTCTACAGCTGTTTTTTCGACTTCATCGCATTTGAAGAAGTTTTTGTAAGTTTCGTAGAGTGAGTTATACATTTTGTTGTAGTCAACAGCTTGTTTCAGATAGAGTTTTTGCTGTTCTGCTTCGAAATGTTTCCGTTGTATGTTTCCGGCTACGTTCCATACATCCGGTTGTGTGGTGATTTCATCGTATTGCATGACTCCATCAACGAGTTTTTGTGCTTCGTTCAAGTCTGCTCCTTGTGTAGAAACCAGTCTTTGGGCTGCTTTAACGTCTTTTTGTGCTTGCTTCAGAACTTTCGGGTCGGTTTGTGCCATTGCGATGCAGCACGAAAGCATGAGAATAGCTACTGAAAATAATACCTTTTTCATAATTTGTAGTTTTTTATGTTACGTTCTAAATTTGTTTTTAGTTTTCACTTTCTGTTTCTCCGTTGTCTTTTTGTTGAGTTTCGCTTTCCGGAAGGTTGTTTTCGGGATTCCCTACGGGTTTTTCGTTGTTGTTGGTGAATTCTTCTCCGTTAGTTTCCTCTTCGATTTCTTCGTTTTCGGTAGCGACTTTGCATACGGAACCTATTTGGTCGTTTCGTTTTTCGAGATTAATGAGTCGAACTCCCTGTGTTGCTCTTCCCATTACGCGTACATCGGCCACTTTGAGTCGTATGGTGATTCCGGATTTGTTGATAATCATCAGGTCGTTTTCGTCCGTAACGGTTTTGATGGCAACGAGTTTTCCGGTTTTTTCGGTGATATGGAGTGTTTTCACTCCTTTGGCTCCACGATTTGTTTTGCGGTAGTCTTCGATGTCGGAGCGTTTTCCGTATCCTTGTTCTGAAACCACCATGATGGTTTCTTTCTCCGGATCTTTGACACAAACCATTCCGATTATTTCGTCTTGTCCGTCTTCGTCAAGTGTCATACCTCTGACTCCGGTGGATACGCGTCCCATAGAGCGTACGGTGCTTTCGTTGAATCGGATGGCTCTTCCGTTTCGGTTAGCCATGATGATTTCGTTCTGTCCGTTGGTCATGCGCACTTCGATGACGCGGTCGTCTTCGCGAATAAGTATGGCATTGACTCCGTTTGTTCTGGGTCGGCTGTATTGTTCGAGGCATGTTTTTTTGATGACGCCGTTTTTCGTACAGAATACGAGGTAGTGGCTGTTGACGAACTCTTTGTCATTGAGGTTTTTCACGCGCACGAATGCGTTTACGGCATCGTCCGAGTCGATGTTGAGCAGGTTTTGTATGGCTCGTCCTTTCGAAGTTTTGGTTCCTTCGGGTATTTCGTAGACTTTGAGCCAGTAGCATCGTCCTTTCTGTGTGAAGAACAGCATGGTGTTGTGCATGGTGGCCGGATAGATGTATTCTACGAAATCTTCGTCTCGGGTTGTGCTTCCTTTCGACCCTACTCCGCCTCGGCGTTGTGCGTTGAATTCGCTGAGTGGTGTTCGTTTGATGTATCCCATGTGTGAGATGGTGATAATCATTTCGTCATCGGCGTAGAAGTCTTCGGGGTTGAATTCTTCTGACGAGTAGACGATTTCCGAACGGCGTTTGTCGCCATATTTCTCTTTGACTTCGATGAGTTCGTCTTTCATTACCTTGCGACACAGCTCATCGTTTGCAAGAATCTCTTCGTAATATGCGATTTGCTTCATTACTTCGGCGTATTCTGCACGTAATTGGTCTTGCATGAGTCCGGTGAGTTGGCGTAAGCGCATTTCTACGATGGCTTTGGCCTGTATTTCGCTTAGGCTGAAGCGTTCCATGAGTCCTGTGATGGCTTCGGCCGGAGTTTTGGCGGCTCGTATGATTTGGATTACTTCGTTGATATTGTCCGAAGCGATGATGAGTCCTTCGAGTATGTGTGCGCGTTCTTTGGCTTTTCGCAGGTCGAATTGGGTTCTGCGGATGACTACTTCGTGTCTGTGTTCCACGAAATATTTTATCAGTTCTTTGAGGTTCAGCGTTTTGGGCCGTTGTTGTCCGGTTGGTCCTACGAGGGCTACGTTGTTTACTCCGAACGATGATTGCAGTGCTGTCATCTTGAAGAGTTTGTTGAGCACAACATTGGCGTTGGCGTCTCGTTTGATGTCGATGACGATGCGCATACCTTCGCGGTCGGATTCGTCATTGGCATTCGATATGCCTTCGATTTTCTTTTCGTTGACGAGGTCGGCGATGGACTTGATTAGTTCGGCCTTGTTTACATTATAAGGTATTTCGCTGACTACGATTTTGTCGTGGTTTTGTCCGGTTTCGATTTCGGCTTTGGCTCTCATGATGATGCGTCCGCGTCCGGTTTCGTAGGCTTCTTTGACTCCGGCCATGCCGTAGATGTATGCTCCTGTCGGGAAGTCGGGTGCCTTGACATATTGCATCAGTTCTTCAATGGTGATGTCGTTGTTGTCGATATAGGCGATGCATCCGTCTATTACCTCCGAGAGGTTGTGTGGCGGCATGTTTGTGGCCATACCTACGGCGATTCCTGATGAGCCGTTAACGAGTAGATTGGGTATGCGCGTGGGCATAACGGTTGGCTCCTGCAGGCTGTCGTCGAAGTTGTTGGTGAAGTCTACGGTTTCTTTGTAGAGGTCTTGCATCATGTCTTCACCGATTTTCTGGAGGCGTGCTTCGGTGTAACGCATGGCAGCTGCGCTGTCTCCGTCAATGGAGCCGAAGTTACCTTGTCCGTCTACGAGCGGATATCTCATGGCCCAATCCTGTGCCATACGCACGAGTGCACCATAGACTGAAGAGTCTCCATGCGGGTGATATTTACCGAGTACGTCACCGACAGTACGGGCCGATTTCTTATAAGGTTTGTCGGAAGTATTTCCCAGTTCCATCATTCCGTAAAGGATTCTGCGATGCACCGGTTTAAGTCCGTCTC
>JAFUNW010000029.1 GCA_017472905.1 Bacteroidaceae bacterium | reverse complement strand
TAAGATGAAAGATTTATTGTCGAGGAAGGATACTAGTATAGAGAAGATAAAAACAGAATTAAACACCGAGAAAGGCAAAGTTAAAGATAGGGATAAGACAATCAATTGCAAGTGGAAGAAGATAACATCAAAAAGGAATATCGCAAACTGGAAGAGGAAAAGAATAAAATTTCTAAAGAGAACCAAAAGCTACAGAAAGTGGTTGATGAAATAGAACACAATAAGCGAATAGAACGACAAATAGAAAACTATAGCCTAAAAGGTGTGTACGAAAATACTATAATTTTGCTAAAACAATTGAAATATGGAAAGATATTTGTGGGTAAATTGGCTATTCCCGAAGAGGAGTATTCCTCTATAATAACCAATCTGTTTGAGAGCGAGCACCCGGAAATGATTCCACAAATAAATCGACAAACGTCTAATTCAGTCAAACGTCTAATGTGCTATTTAATCGTCCTGGGATTGGATGATGAGAATATCATGTATCGTGTAACGAAAGTCCAATCGGATACCATCCGAAGATACCGAAAAGAATGTTTGCAAATCGTGAAGGGGCAGGACGGATAGATGAACTATTTTCTTTTTTCTGTTGCAAGTCCGGTTTTCCTGCTATTTAGTTTGAAAAGTATCCTTTTATAGCATTATAGGTTCAAGCCCAAAGTATCTTAAGATAAATGGCCAAGTATCTTAAGATATATGGGCAAGTATCTTAAGATACTTTTAAAGGGCTGTTTTGGCCCGGAAAAATGAATCAATCCAAGCCTTCGTCAAAATTCAACTAAATTGCGGAAAAGAAACGAAGGCGGCTTCGGTGATGAATGAAGCCGCTTTCATTTTTTGAGGGATTTTTTCCTTTGAACAAAATAATTGTGAAAAGGTTGTTATTTTGAGATTTAAACCGTTACTTTGCAAACGGAAACAGAAACGATATAAAGTATGGCTATAGATGACTTGACCGAAAGATATATAAATTTCTACACGGACTTCGCATTCAAGAAACTTTTCGGAACAGAAGTAAACAAGGAACTTCTGATTAGTTTTCTCAACTCCATGTTCAACGGACAGGAGGTCATCAAGGATTTGACTTACCTAAACAGTGAACACATGGGAACTACCGAATTTGACCGCAAGGCAGTATTTGATGTGTATTGCGAAAACGAAAAAGGAGAGAAATTCCTGGTGGAGATGCAAAAAGGAGAACAACAGTACTTCAAAGACCGCAGTATTTTCTATTCAACCTTTCCTATTCGCGAACAAGCCCAACGCGGAACGGAATGGAACTATCAATTGAAAGCGGTTTATACCATTGGTATCCTGAATTTCTGCTTCGATAAGAACGATCCGGAATATTATCACCACGAAGTACGTTTGATAGATACAAAAACCGGTGAGGTTTTTTATGATAAGTTGTGTTATGTCTATTTGGAAATGCCCAAGTTTACCAAAACAGAGACCGAATTGGAAACTCTGTTCGATAAATGGCTCTATGCCATCCGTCATTTACCCGATTTATTAAAGCGTCCCGAAGCATTGCAAGAAAAGGTATTCCAACGTTTCTTTGAAGCTGCCGAAATAGCAAAGTTCAATAAGCAAGAGCGTTTGGAATATGAAGATAGTTTAAAGGCTTACCGCGATTGGTTCAGCGTATTGGAGACCGCAAAAAACAAAAGTAAAGAAGAAGGACGTGCAGAAGGACGCGCAGAAGGTCGTGCAGAAGGACGCGCGGAAGGTATTTATGCTGTTGCAATGAATATGAAAGCGATGAACTTACCGATTGAAACAATCATTGCTGCAACCGGACTATCGGCTGAAGAAATAGAGGTACTGTAGAGATTTTTTTAACAGAATGTGGCGTGCATGATGTCGTCAGAGAGAGAATTGAAAAACGAACACTTCAATAAACAATAATCAGTATCTCATAGAAATGAATAGAATAGGAATTTTTTGTTCGGCTTGTGAAACGATAGATTCGTGTTATTTTGATTGTGCCCGTGAGTTGGGGCAATGGATGGGAGAGCAAGGAAAAACTTTGGTTTATGGTGGCGCAAACTTAGGACTGATGGAGTGTGTGGCTCAGGCCGTAAAGAGTCATGGAGGAGGTGTTGTCGGTGTAGTTCCCACTAAATTGGAGGAGCGTGGCCGGGTTAGTGAATTGCCGGATGTGCTTTTTCGAACAGAGAATTTAAGTGAACGGAAAGAGGTCATAGTACGTGAAAGTGAGGTGTTGATTGCTTTGCCGGGAGGAGTGGGAACGTTGGATGAAGTGTTTCATGTGATGGCTGCTGCTACGATTGGATATCATCGAAAACGGGTTATCTTTTATAATGTAAATGGTTTTTGGGATGATTTGATCGGAATGCTTCAGCAGATGGAACAGAAAGGATTTATTCGCAAACCATTGGCAGAATCTTACTCCGTTGTGACAACTCTTGAGGAAATGGCACAAATGTTATATTGATTTATATATAAATTAAGGTGGAAAGATGATAGGAAGCATGAAAGAACTCCTCCGAAAAGAAGCGGAGGCTGTAGCCAATATACCAGTTGATGCAGCATATGAACAAGCTATTGAATTAATAGTGGAACAAGTACATATACGGAAAGGAAAGTTGATTACCAGTGGAATGGGAAAAGCAGGACAAATAGCCATGAACATAGCTACTACTTTTTGTTCAACGGGAATTCCGGCCGTATTTCTTCATCCCAGCGAAGCGCAACATGGAGATTTGGGAATTATACAAGAAAACGATTTGTTGTTGCTTATCTCTAATTCCGGTAAAACACGTGAAATCGTGGAACTGACAGAATTGAGCCGAACATTGAACCCACAATTGAAATTTATTGTTATTACAGGGAACGGGGCGAGTCCGCTGGCACAAGAAGCTGATATTTGTCTTTGTACGGGGCATCCGGATGAAGTATGTGCATTGGGTATGACTCCGACCACAAGTACAACTGTCATGACCGTTATAGGTGATATATTGGTTGTGGAAACAATGAAACGGACCGGATTTACCATTGAGGAGTATAGCAAACGTCATCATGGGGGATATTTGGGGCAACGTTCAAGAGAGT
>JAFUNW010000282.1 GCA_017472905.1 Bacteroidaceae bacterium | reverse complement strand
CTTCGCGAAGTGATACGAAATGGTCGAATGAAAGATCGTATTGTAGGTTATTCTCTTCATGGGATACATAAAGATGAATTGGAAATGCGTTTAGGTGATTTCCTTATTAAACGGGAAGGCTCACAAGGGCAAAACAAAACCTATCTGATAGCATTGAAATTGGCACAGTTTGATTTTTTACGGCGTGTAGGAAGCCATACGACTCCCTTGCTACTATTGGATGATATTTTTGATAAGTTGGATGCATCGCGAGTAGAACAGATTGTGAAGTTGGTATCGGGTGATAATTTTGGGCAGATATTTGTGACGGATACCAATCGTGACCATTTGGATAATATCTTGTGTCGAATGAATCAATCTTATAAATTATTTGAGGTTGCTGATGGAGAATTGCATGAGCGTGAGATGAAAAGGGGAGGAACTGACCAATGAAACGTACTCGGGCAGTATTGATAGGAGATATTGTGCGCCGCTACTTGCGTGAAGAGGGGTTGGAAACTCCCTTGAATGAATACCGACTTGTGCATTCATGGGAAGAGACCGTAGGACGTGGAGTAGCAGCTTATACCCGAAATATATACATTCGCAATCAAGTGTTGTATGTACACGTAGTTTCTCCGGCTCTTCGTCAAAACCTGCAAATGTGTCGCGAACAATTGGTCAATCGTTTGAATCAGAATGTCGGTGCGCAAATTATTGTGGATATTGTTTTTCACTAATATTGTTTCTACTGTTTAATTAATATGTTAAGTTTCGCAACCTTAACTATCTTTATCTACATATTTTTTTTATTTGCGAAAGTTGAATTATAGGTTGCTACATATAGCTGGATTTATGTTTTTAGCTGTATTTATTCTGTTTTGAAGTTAGATTCATTCTATAATCCTAAGTGCAGAATAAATAATCCAAAGCTTGGAACGAATATTCCAAAGCTTAGAATATTTGTTCCAAGCTTTGGAATATAGAATAAATTTTATTTCGCTAGAGAAAATACAAGGATTAAAAACGCTTTTATCCAAGCTATTAGTAAGCTTTTCAGATGTCCCTCATCTTATGCGGCCTCCGTCCTTATTCTGTTTTTTCTTTATTTTATGTGTTTAAGGGGTGGGACAGAAGTTACTTCTGTTATTTTACAGAAGCTCTGAATGGTTGTGCCGGTAGACCCTCTCCATTGATTAAATTAGGCATGGCAAGTTCGCCTCATGCGAAGCGTACACTTCCTGAAGGATTCAAACGTTCGTGTGTTAAGATGACAGTATTTTCCGATGCAACAAGTAAGAAAGTAAGGATTATTTTCTTCATATTGGTTGTGTCTTTGGAAATAATTATTTCTTTTGCAACGATTCTAAAAGTTCTATTAATCCATTTAAGTTGCGCGGATCTGCGTTTACATCCAAGATATTTCCGGATTCATCTATTAGTTTATAAGTCGGAAAACCTTGTACATTGAGAAATTTTTCTATTGCATTTTGTTGTTCGGTTGGCAGATTGTAGTGTACTACGTTGTCGCCTATAACATTGTATTCCTTGATGACATTTTTCCAAGCATTTTCCTCTGAACAATTGGCTAAGTAGAGGAATACCATGTTATAAGGGGCTAATCTTTTGAACTCTTCTTCACTTTGGGAAAGAGCACGTTTGCAAGGAGAGCACCAAACACCCCAAATGTCGAGTAGAATCATTCGGCCTTTGTAGGGGGCGATAAGTTTGCGCAGTATCTGTTCTCCGTCACTCATTTCTTTTACTTCGTTAGAAGACTTTAAACTTGGAGAACGCGATATGTCACTATTTTGAATGGCCAGATATTTCTCCTGCAAATCCGCAACGGTTTTCTTTGCTATTGGTAATTGGATTTCTTTTTTCATTAATTCTATCAAAGTAGAATCGAGTGGTTTACGGGTTTGATCTATTTGTTTATAAAGTACGCGCGCCAAATGGATATCGCGCAAATGCTGGTCGCATCCAACGGAATCAACAATGGCTGTTTCTTTGCGAAAGTTGGATAGCGCGATTTCTTTTTGCAACGGTTCTTGTATACGCTCCAATATCTTACTGGCGTGAAGTACATCTTTGCTTGTATTGAATGTTCGAACCAATTTTTCTTTTTCAGCTT
>JAFUNW010000281.1 GCA_017472905.1 Bacteroidaceae bacterium | reverse complement strand
CGGTCCCCCTCCTCTATAAACAGAGGAGGAAATTTAATACTTCATTACTTGTATTTTTCTTCTATATTTTCTTCTTTCTCCTTTCATTTGTCATGCTGAGCGAAGTCGAAGCATCTTTTGAGAAGCAAGAGTATCTTAGCTGTCCCCCTGTCTTAGGGGGACGAGTGTAGCGAAGCGAAACGGAGGGGGTGGAAAAAAGCGAGTGATTCTTTTCAGAATCGAAGATAAGCTTCACATCGGGATGAAAAATAAACGGGTTTATTTTGTCCTCCGCTCGGTTTGCACTATCTTTGCGCCGAATTTGAAATGAGAAAGTAATCACAACGGTATGAAATACATGGAAGTGGCGTTCGTAGTCCGCCCTTGTACAGAGACTGCGTGCGACCTTTTGGCCGGAATGACCGGTGAAATCGGATTTGAGAGTTTTGTGGAGAATGCCGATGGGGTGAATGCTTACATCCCTTGTGCATTATACAAGGAGGAGGAACTTAAGCAACTCGTTGCCGAGTTCCCCATGCCGGACGTCTCCATTACGTGGAAGGCTGCGGAGCAGGAGGACAAGGATTGGAACGAGGAGTGGGAGAAGAATTTTTTCCAACCCATTGTCATCGGAGACCGTTGCGTGATTCACAGCACGTTCCACAAGGATGTGCCGCAGGCGGAATACGACATTCTTATCGATCCGCAAATGTCGTTCGGTACGGGTCATCACTCCACGACCCAACTCATGGTGATGCGTTTGTTGGATACTCCGATGGAGGGTAAGCATGTGCTCGACATGGGGTGTGGAACCGGCATTTTGGGCATTCTTGCTTCCATGCGGGGGGCGAAGCGTGTCGAGGGAATCGACATTGACGAATGGTGTGTTCGGAATACCGAAGAAAACATCCGCTTGAACCGAGTCTCCAACATGGCTGTGGGGCTGGGAGATGCTACCCTTTTGGGGACTGACTCTAAGGAGTTTGACGCCGTCATTGCCAACATCAACCGCAACGTTTTGGTGGCCGACATGCCGGCCTATGCTTCAGTCATGAATCCCGGAGCGACTCTTTTTCTTAGCGGATTTTATGTCGAGGACATTCCGGTCATCCGCGAGGCGTTGGAACGTGCCGGACTGACCTACGTAGAGTATCACGAAGTGAATCGTTGGGCGTGCGTGACGGCGAGAAAGTAAGATGAATTTCCTTTTATTCATGCGGAGCGAAGGCGACTATACCTTAATGAAATAATCAAAAAAGGTTTTGTTGAGCCAAAGGTGACTTGCTTGCTTTGTTTAGAACACAAAGACACAGAGTCACAAAGGATTTTTCCTAATCAGATAATCGGGGGACTTATGAGAGTACTCTGTCTCTCCGTGTCTCTGTGTTTTATAAAATGTCAATTATGCACACCCGCAAGTTGAACACTCCAACTATCCTTGAAGCATGAAAATGCGGGACAGGGAAAAGAAAAACAGCACCGATTTAACAACTCGCCCCTTTTCGGAGATTTCTATCCAATGGTTGTAAACGAATGAGAATGAGCCGGATAGACGAATAAAACGAAGAGTTGTTAAACCGATTTTCTTCCTTTTATACAAAGTAGTGGGAAAAATGAAGAAAAAACAACCCGTTTTTGATTTAATAACTCATTCTTATCCCTCTCAAACGCCCTTTTCTGACAGGCTTTTGAGAAGATTTTTCAATTTTCGACCCGTTTTGTGGAGATATTAAATAGCCCCTTTTATTTGAATCGGAGGCTTTTTTAATCGAATCGGATGTCTTAATTTTGCGGAACTACTTCTAAAATTGTTTCATTCTTAATTATACGCAAAATGATGACCTTTAAAGACTCTTACCAAACGTTCGGCACTCTTCCCACATGGCATGCCGATGCAGCCAAACGGCTTGTGAATCGTATGAAATTGCACACAACGCAGTTGCGTTTCTATCCCTCGGGGAGCGACCGCCTGAAAACCGTTCGCGCCCATCTCCTCTTCTACGAACAATGGTTTCACAAAGATTTCCGGCTCAAAAAGCACTCCATCTTCATTCCCTTCTGGAATTGCGATACGCAACAGTGGGGGGCCGTACCCATCTCGAACATCTTGCTGGCGAGTCCGAACAAAAAACGTTGTGCACAATGAGAAAGATTGATACACTGGTGATACACACTTCGGCCACTTTTCCCGAACAGAGGGTTACTGTCGAAACGATTCGGCAGTGGCACCTCGCTCGGGGATTCGAAGACATCGGATACCACTTCGTGGTCTATACGGACGGAAGCATACACGCCGGACGACCGGCCGAAAAGACCGGTGCACACACCTTGCATTGGAATTCAAGGAGCCTGGGCATTTGCTACATCGGAGGACTTGACGAACAGGGCAGACCCTCCGACACGCGGACGCCCCAACAGCGAAAGGCTTTGCGCGAACTCATTGCCGACCTGCTCCGTACGTATCCCGACATTCGCCACATCTACGGACATTGCGACCTCGCTCCAAAAGCTTGCCCCTGCTTCAACGCGCGTGAAGAGTACGGGGGGATGATTTCGCTTCGCTAGGAAATAAAGGAGATAAAGGGAGATAAAAGCCAAATGATTGGCTATACTATTGGCCTTTATCTCCACAAAGAGCGAAGCGATTATCTCCCTTTATCTCCCTTTGACTCCTAAAAATAAGGAAACAAACTAAATCAACAAAAAAACTGATTATAACCATTTAAACACTGAACAATTATGATGCCCACCAAACAAGGATATTCCTATTGTCCGCTTGATACGGACATATTCCATTCCTATCCCATGAAAAAACTGCGTATCAAATGCAAGGTGGCCGGCATGACGGCCTACCTCAAGTTTGTAGCCGAAATTTACGGAAGCAAAGGATATTATTTGCAAATCGACGAAGAGGTGATTCTCGACAATGCCGAATACCTCGGAGTTACGGAGACGGAAATGGAGTTCATTATTCTCTGTTGTTGCGAAGTCGGATTCTTCGACAAAGCGCTCTATGAAAAAGATCATATCCTCACTTCGGCAGAGATTCAAGAACGCTACATCACTATCGGCTTGAAGTCGCGCCGCTCCAAGATAGAAATTACTTCCGAATACCTGCTCATGGATAAAGAAGACTACGAACAAGCTCTCGAACGTAAGAAACAACAGGTTGCCAGAAGTAAACAAACGGAAGCAACGAAAGCGGAAGAAAAAACTTCTCCGACACCTCAAAAAGAGATGACTCTTTTCGAAAATGACGAAGAAGACCT
>JAFUNW010000280.1 GCA_017472905.1 Bacteroidaceae bacterium | reverse complement strand
GGCAACCATACAGCCATCTTTCCGTTTCCTCGGTGTGCCCATGCATAATAAGGAATCAGTGTCAAGGTGACATCTTCGGTCTGCAATCGTCCGCTCGTGTCGTATTGCAGCGTTTGAGCTTGGGTTTGCAGCTGGGTAATTCCATAAAGCAGGTCACTGCGTTTCACTTCCGTAAATTGGGGGTTGCGATTCACGAGGAGGGATGTAATGTCGAAATCATTGTCCGGCCATTCGGCACAGTAAACAATCGGTCCACGTTCTACAGCGATTCTTCCCCGATCGGCAGCTACTTGTTTGTGAGCTTTGACGATGCGGGCAGGCATGTCTAGTTTCAATTCAATGCGGTCACCTTTCTTCCAACGGCGGTTGATGGTGAAATATCCATCCTCTGTAATGTTTTCGGCAACAGCTTCGTTGTTGATGCACAACGTATATTTCAGTTGTTGGTTGTCGGCATAGCTATACAGGTTAGAAGGTACAACTTCGCCCTTTAACCATCCCGGAATACGGATTTTCAATGCGAATTCGCGTTTGGGAGCCTGGTCTATGTTCAAGGAAATAGTTCCATCCCAAGGATAGTGTGTCTCTTGTGAAAGTTTAAGTCGTTTGCCTTGCACCTTCAGTTCGGCGGAATTGCTCATAAAAAGATTGACGTACACGTTGTTGTCTTTCACTGCATATACATATCCCGGTAAAGAAGGAATGAAACGGCAGATATTGGACGGGCAACAGGCACAGCCGAACCAGGGTTGGCGTTGGTGTTGTCCCATTGATTCCAGGGGATTGGGATAGAAGAATGCTCCTCCATCCAGAGATACCCCGGAGATTAGTCCGTTGTAGAGTGAGCGCTCCAATACATCGTAGTATTTGCTTTCGCCGTGAAGCAGGAACAATCGGTAGTTCATGTAGACATTACCAATGGCCGCACAGGTCTCGCAATAGGCCGACATATTGGGCAATTCATAATTCTTTCCGAAAGCTTCGCCGTGCGAAGTGGCACCAATACCACCCGTGATATAGAGCTTCTTGCCTACAATGTTCTCCCAAATACGTCCGATGGCATGGATGTAGGCCGTATCTCCGGTGAGGGCAGCGACATCGGCCATCCCACTATACATGTATGCCGCACGTACTGCATGTCCTACCGCTTCGCTTTGTTCTACAACCGGTTGGTGTGCCTGGCTGTAAGCATCCTTTCGGGATGTATATCCTCGTTTATCCAAAAAGAACTTGGCCAAATCCAGATATTTTCGTTCTCCGGTGACAGTGTAGAGTTTGGCCAATGCCATTTCAGCGATCTGATGTCCCGGTACGTATACTTTCTGTCCCTCTTTGTCTCCGATTTCACGATGAATGCAATCGGCATATCGAATGGCTATATCTAAGAAATTGCGTTGTCCGGTAGCTTGATAGTGTGCAATGGCTCCTTCTACCATGTGTCCCAAGTTGTAAAATTCATGGCTGAGGTCTTCAACCTTCACCCAACGTTCACTTCCGGCCCAACCATGCGGCTTTGCCGGATTCTGTGTGCGGGAAGTATAGAGATAGCCATCAGGCTCTTGTGCGGAAGCAACAATCACAAGTACACTGTCGATATATTTCTTTAGTTTCTTGTCGGGATAGGTTTGCAGCAGATAGCTGGCTCCTTCGATGGTCTTGTATACATCAGTGTCATCGAAAGAGAATCCTTCTATTTTGACTCCTTTGACAACTTCGGCATATTCCGGATTGTTTTTCAGTTCCGGATTCTTCTGCAAAGCCATCATCTGTGCCGAACGGGTAAAGTTGTCATATCGTCCGGTCTCTTCACATTTGCTGAATGCCAATGGAATCGTTACTTCTCTACTGGCTTTGAGGCGTTGTCCCCAGAAGTTGTCAGTTACCTTTACGCTGGTAAAAGGTACGGGGGTAATGGGATAACCGGCAGAATTCTCCGAACTGGATTGTCCCCAAGCAATTGTGGAGACCGGCAACATTAGTGTGAGTGCTGCCCATAGCATGTTTTGTCTTTTCATTGGATAATAAGGAGATATAAAGGTGAGAAAAATATTTTCTTGAATAGAAAAGAGGGGAAAGCAGAATAATACCGCTTTCTCCTCTTTGAAAAAGATTATTTCTTTCCGTTAATGCTGACTTCGATGCGATTACCTTGTTTTACAAGGCTCTTGGCATATTTTTGAATCTCTTTTCCGGTGATTTCGTTCACGAGACTTTCGTAGTTGGTGTTGGAGTCAAGTTTGTTCCAATAGAATTCTTTCAATTGGTTCACCCAATAGCCATTCTCTTTCTGGTTCTCGGCATGTTTCTTGAGCATGTATTCTTTTACGCGAGCCAAGTGTTCCGGTTTGGGCCCCTGTTTGATGAAGTCGTTTAATCCTTGTTGCACCACCTCTACCATGCGTGCGCGCCGTTCGGGGTCTGTATCAAAATAGATTTGCAAGTGTGCTTCATCTTCGGGATAGTTGGAGATGTTTCCGCTTACGCTTACTCCGTAGCTTCCTCCTTCATCTTCGCGCACACTCTCGGTGTATACCATGTTCATGATTTGCGTAAACATGCTCATCAAGAGCTTATTCTTCAGGGTGTATTTATCTTTTCCTGAATAGAAGAGGAATACACTTGATTTGGGTAATTCCATTGTACGCTCAAAGTTGTTGGAATACTTTCCTTTGCGAATGTCCGGACCTACATCCTTGAAGTTTTCTTCCCGTCCGATCGTGGGCAGTGCACCTAAATATTGTTCAAAGAGCGGAAGAGCATTTTCTGGCTGGATGTTTCCTACGAACAGGAATGTGAAATCGCCGGCTTCGGCAAAACGCTCCTTGTATAATTCCATCGTGCGTGCATAGTCGATTTGGTCAACCAATTCGCTGGTGAAGTTTACTACGCGTGGATGTTTGTTGTAGAGCGCTGTGCTTACCGTATCGTTAAACGCTTTCATGGGATTCAACTCCTGGTTATGGAGAGAGGCTTTGGCTCGGTTCTTGTATGACTCAAAAGCTGCTTGGTCCATGCGCGGTTCAGTGAAAGTAAGGTAAGTCAATTGCAACAAGGTTTCCAAATCTTTGGGTGCACAGTATCCGGAAAGTCCTTCAGACAATCCCGCTACATTGGGAGAGACTGATGCAATTTTCCCGGCCAGAACTTTGCTGAGATCTGTTGCGCTCCATTTTCCTAGTCCGCCCAATTGAACCACCTCTTCTAAGACATTAAAGTTAATGGCATCTTTTTCATCCATGAGACTGTTGCCACCCAAACTGAATGCATTCATGCGAATCTCATCGGCTTTGAAGTCGGTTGTTTTTACGATTACCTTCACGCCGTTGCTGAGTGTATAGACTTTCGAACCGAACGCACCTTCTTCCTCTTTTACAATCTTTCCGGATATCGGCAATTGGCTCATTAACGGCTCATCGGATACTTTGTCAACGTATGGTGTAATCTCTTCAGCCTTTACTTCCTTGATGATTTCAATCAGTCGTTCTTTGGTCGGATAGGTAATACCCTCTTTCTCCGGAGCGAAGAGCGTGATGACTTGGTTGCTGTCCGGCATCAATTGAGAAATCCATTGGTTGATGGCGGCTACCGGAAGCTGTTGGGCAATCATATTCATGATGCTGTATTCATTTTCAATTCCCGGAATAGGCTCGTTGTTCAGGAAGTGGCGTACGTATTCAGTCGCATAGCTTGTGTTTTTAGTTTTGCTTCGTTCGTTGTAGGCATTTTCCAGACGGCTGAGGTAATTTGATTTAGCACGTGCGTATTCGCTTTCTGTAAATCCATGACGACAAGCTCGTTCCATTTCACGTACAAGAGTGGCTAATGCTTTCTCCACACCGTCTTCTTTGCAAATTGCATATCCGGTGAATGCTCCTTTCACTTTGGCAATGAAGAAATCGTCATCGTAGGCAGCTGCAGCCATAAACGGAGGAGTGGCACTTTGTTGGATAATTTCGTCAAAGCGTTCTCCGAACATCTGCATGATAAGGCTTTTGGCATACAGCTCAACCATGTAGTTGATATTGTTCTTTGCGCTATTCGGAACGGCTTCATGTTTATTGATGAACTGAATGGTCACGTTGTTTTGTTCCTTGTCTGTAAGAATGGCAACAATCGGTTCTTTGTTGTCTTCGATGACAAACTCAGGCAGGGGAGTCGGATTCT
>JAFUNW010000028.1 GCA_017472905.1 Bacteroidaceae bacterium | reverse complement strand
CGTCGATAACCTCTTGTGTGATGTTGTATGCGGGGTCAGCATAGAGCAGGTTGTCATATCCGGCTTTGCTGATGATGAAGCTGTATTTCTTGTCTTTATTGTAAATCTTCATGAAGTTTTCGATAGAGTCGCGCAACTGTAGGGTGTTCTTCTGGTTTTCCAGTGCCAGTTCTTCCGCCAGTTTGGCTTTCAGCACTTCCAGATCCTGTGCTTTTTTCATCAGTCGGTTGTATTCCTCCTGTGCACGGTTCTGAGTGAAGGCATTGTTCTCGTATTTGTATTGGAACTCCTTCTGCTCATTTTCCAGTTGCTTGCCTTTCTCGTTCAATGTGGCTCGCACATTCTCCTCCTTTTTCACCATCTCTTGGTTCATCTCGATGCAGAATTCATACTTCGAGAGCAGCGAATCCACCTCCACATAGGCAATCCGCAGGCCTGAGGCTTCGGCGGCAGGTTGTGCGGCAGGAGCCGATGCCGTGTTTTGTGGAGCATTGTTACACTGGGCGAACAGAAGGCCCATAGCCAAAGCGGCACATCCTTTGAAAATTTGATTCTTGTGTGTCATAGAATTTCTGATTGTTATTGTTTTTTTATTGTTGTTATGTCCCATTTATGCTTCATCTCTCCTTTTTTCCTCTACGGCAATCCTTTTGGGGCGGCGTGCTTCCCTGTCTTGCGATTGCACACATCCTATCCCCCGTTGGCGCATGGCTTTGTTGCCGCTTACGTGCGTGTTTGGAAACTTTCCGTCCTTCCTGGAGAGTATCTTTATGGCCAATAATGCTATGCAAATAGCAACTATTAACACAGTTATGAGTATAGTCTCGAACATTTCCATTACTTTTGTGGGGCAAAGATACTATAAAAAAATAATATATGGAAAAAACAACACTAAAACCCCAAGAGGTGTTCTCAATTTTTGAGGCTGTTTGTCAGGTTCCTCGTCCTTCCAAGAAGGAAGAAAAGATGATAGAATATTTAAAAGAATTCGGTAAAAAACATGCATTGGAAACCAAAGTCGATGCAGCCGGAAACGTCTTGTTGAAGAAAGCGGCTACTCCCGGAATGGAGAATAAGAAAACCGTAGTATTGCAAGCACACATCGACATGGTGTGCGAAAAGAACAAAGAGGTGGAGCATGATTTTCTGATCGACCCAATCGAGACCTACGTTGATGGAGAGTGGTTGCGTGCGCGCGGTACAACTTTGGGAGCAGACAACGGGATTGGGGTTGCTGCAGCTTTGGCAGTCTTGGCTTCCGATACGATCGAGCATGGACCGTTGGAAGCTCTTTTTACGGTCGATGAGGAGACCGGTCTTACCGGAGCCTTTGCATTGGAGGCCGGATTCATGAGCGGACAATATCTGTTGAACCTCGATTCGGAGGATGAAGGAGAAATCTTTATCGGATGTTCCGGTGGATGTCGGACATCCGCAGAGTTTACGTATTACAGTGTAGAGGTTCCGCAAGGATATTTCTATTTTACGGTAGAGGTAAGCGGACTGACCGGAGGCCATTCCGGAGATGACATCAACAAGGGGCGTGCCAATGCCAATAAGTTGTTGAATCGCTTCCTGTATCAGGCTGCTCGTAAGTACAATTTCTATTTGTGTGAATTGGAGGGTGGCAACCTCCACAACGCCATTCCTCGTGAAGCCCGTGCATTGTGTGCCATTCCGATGGCCGATAAAGAGAATATCCGGATAGACATGAATCTCTTTGCCGCAGAAGTTGAGGCTGAATACAGCGTCACAGAGCCGAACATCCGTTGGGTCTTGCAGTCAGCCGATGCTGTTCGCTTGGCCATTGATCCGGAGACGACACGCCGTTTGTTGATGGCTGTTCATGCCGTGCCGAATGGAGTGTATGCCATGAGTCAAGACATGCCCGGATTGGTTGAAACCTCTTCCAACTTGGCATCCATAAAGATGATAGGGGAGAACCGTATCCTGATTGGCAGCAGCCAACGAAGTTCCATTCTCTCTTCCCGTAAGGATATGGCCGAAACGATACAGTCTGCTTTTGAATTGGCCGGAGCTACGGTAGATGTCGGAGACGGCTATCCGGGATGGAAACCCAATCCGAATTCTGCCCTTCTGAAGATAGCGGTTGATTCATACAAACGTCTGTATGGGGTAGAACCCAAAGTGAAGGCCATTCATGCCGGACTTGAGTGCGGACTCTTCTTGGAGAAATACCCTTGGCTGGACATGATTTCTTTCGGCCCAACTTTGCGAGGTGTACACTCTCCGGATGAACGCATGCATATTCCTTCGGTAGAACGTTTCTGGAATCATTTGCTGGATATTTTGAAGCAGGTAGATTAATTGCTCAATCTCCGCGAGTAAAACTGGCGAAGGAGTTAAAGGAGTTATCGTTTGCTTCGTTAAATAATATTTTCTTTTCAAATCCGTTTATTCAAGAAACAACCATTTTTGAAGAATACGCTTAAGGAGAATTATAAAAATATGAGACAGATAAAGTCGTGGCTTTGCATCGCAAGTTGTATACTGGGCATATTCTTGTCCGGTATGCTCTTTTCGTGCGATGATGAAGAAAATTATACTTCATCTCCGAATGCCTTGTTGCAGTTTTCTGCAGACACCGTTCGGTTCGATACTGTGTTTACCACCATCGGTTCATCAACCGCCGGTTTCAAAGTCTATAATCGCAACAGCGAATCCCTGTTGATACCCTCCATCCGGTTGGCCGGTGAGGGAAAGAGCGGTTTTCGGGTCAATGTAGACGGCATGCCGGGTGTCTCCTTTTCGGATGTGGAGTTGCGCAAGAAAGATAGTCTCTACGTATTTGTGGAAGTGACGGTAAATCCGCGTGATGAGAACAATCCCTTTCTGATACGCGATTCATTGATCTTTCGTTTAGCCGGTGGTGCTGAGCAGCGGGTACAACTCGAAGCTTACGGACAAGACATGATTGTGTTGCGTGGAAAAGTCTTTGAGCGCGACACCCTGCTTTCCGGCGAACGTCCTTATGTCGTTTACGATAGTCTGTTGGTCGATTCGGGAGTCACGTTGCGGCTCTCTCCGGGTACTCGTCTCCATTTTCATAGTGATGTTTCTTGCCGGGTGTATGGTACATTGAAGGCTGAGGGCACGTTGGAGCAACCGGTGGTTTTTCGAGGAGACCGATTGGATAACCTCTTTTCTTATCTTCCTTACGACCGACTCGACAAACAGTGGGGAGGTCTTGTCTTTCATGCCGGCAGTTACGACAATGAGTTACGCTATACCGATATCCATTCAGGTAATTTCGGTATCGTGTGCGACTCCTCCGATGCGGGTCGCAGCAAATTGTTGTTGGAAAATTCCGTTGTGCATAATGTAGCCGGCGATGCTCTGCAGGCTACAGCTTGTCGCATTTGGGTGGGAAACAGTCAGTTGACCAATGCCGGTGGACATTGCGCCAACATTCGGGGAGGTGATGTGCAGTTTGTCTATTCCACGTTGGCCAATTTCTACCCTTGGACACTTCGGGGAGCCGCTCTTCGCTTGAGCAATGAGGGGATATCGTTGGAACGTGCTGATTTCCGGAGTTGCATTGTTACGGGATACTCCTCCAGCGAACTGTTGTGTATGCGCGATGATTCTACCGGATTAAGTTTCAACTATTCTATGTCCAATACGTTATTGAATATGCCGGGCGACAGCATCTATGGGGAACGATACGTAGCCATGCAGTGCGATTCTTTGGAAAATGAGGTCAGCCGCATGGGAAATTTCCCTCGGATTGATACCGACATATTCTACTATGATTTTTCGTTGGATTCTCTTTCCGTAGCGGTTGGAGCCGGCAGTGTGGAAGATGCTGTCCGCTATTATCCTTGCGATCGTTTGGGGCGTAGCCGCCTGGATGATGGCATGCCCGATGCCGGTGCCTATGAATGGTTTGAGCAACCGGTACTTAAAGAAGAGGAATAAGCTCGTTCTTTCGCATTTCCGAATGCGGAAATCGTGAGCGCAGATTCTTTTGCTACGGTCTTTGTCATTTTTCGGACAGAGTCTTCAACAACTCGTCTGAGCGGAGTCGAAGGACAAAGACCGTATAGAAAACAAGGAACAGACTCCTTAAACTTAAAAAGCGACCATATTGTTGGTAGATTAGGGAGAACAATGTATCTTTGTCGAGATATTATCCGACAAAACGATGAAAACAACATTATTGGCCGTAGGCCGAACCGTAGAGACCTATTACATAGAAGCCATCAGGGAGTATGCTGAACGAACCAAACACTATATTCCTTTTGAGATAGAGATTATTCCGGAACTGAAGAATACCAAGAGCCTCTCGACCGAACAACAAAAAGAGAAAGAGGGCGAACTGATTCTGAAAAGTCTTCAGTCGGGTGACTACATAGTCTTGCTTGATGAAAAAGGAAAAGAGTTTCGTTCCGTAGAATTTGCCTCATGGATGGAACGCAAACTTTCTACAGCCGGCAAACGGCTGGTTTTCATTATCGGAGGTCCATACGGCTTTTCTGAAAAAATCTATCAGGTTGCCAACGAAAAGCTCTCTCTCTCGAAGATGACCTTTTCCCATCAGATGATTCGGCTCATCTTTGTCGAACAGCTCTATCGTGCCATGACCATCCTGAATGGCGGACCCTATCATCACGAGTGATAGGAGGGGGATTTTTTTGTTTTTTTAGATTTATGCCGTCTCTGTCGTGCTGAGCGCAGCCGAAGCATCTTTTTGCTCAGGGGAGTTAAAGGAGTTATCGCTTCGCTAGGAGAAGTTCCCTTGAGCGATAGCGAAAAAGCGTTCGCTTCGCTCACTAGGAGTTAGAGCCGATAGTTATGCCCATCATTTGGCCTTTTTCTCCTTTTATAACTTCAAATGCAGATGGAAAGATGAACACCTTTATTTCCGAATAAATTTCACGATGCAGTCAATGCAAATAGGTGCATCAGAGAGGGAATCGATAAATACATTTGCAGGATGCAT
>JAFUNW010000279.1 GCA_017472905.1 Bacteroidaceae bacterium | reverse complement strand
TGTTCCGCAAGGTTGGAACGGTGTGATTGCTGCTGACCCGGATGGAGCTTGTTATATGCTTTTGTCAAACTTTGTCAGTGACGAGAAATGTTTACTTGATAATATTGCTTGCGAATTGGGTGCTCCGGTATTCTCTGAGCCGACTCTGGTCGTTGATGATAGGGCTTCGGCTACTTTTGCGGCTGAGATAAATCATTCGATTAGCAATGTTTTGAGGGCTTTCGTAAAAGGTGCGGAGGTAACGGCTATACAATCTGAGGATGATTCGTGTGCCATCTACCTGATGAATTTACAACAAGAGTCGGTAAAACCACAAGTATCTATTGTGGCTGATGGACGTATCGTAAGTGGTGAAGTCGTGGTTGCAGAAGGAGGGTGTATGAAGGTTTATGTTCAAGATGGAGCGCTTCGAAGCGAAGAGGCTCAGTTCCCCACTTCACAAGAAACGGATTGGTATGATGGATATACCGATGTGACTGCTGATTATTTGGTGAATGCCAACTTTGAAGAGGATGCTACTTATGGAAATGCCAAGGGAAATGTTACTTTAGGATCGGTTAATTACAATCCGTGTTATATCAATAATGTTTCGGCACTTAGTGGAAACTATCCGAATATCCTTCCGGTAAAAGGATGGACAGCAGGCAATAAGTTGACTACGGCTTCCAAGTATGCTCGTATGTATTCGATGCCTTATAGTACTACTATGTATTGTGTCAGTCCTTCTTCTGTTGGGAATTATGCAGCACAATGTGCCCGTCCGATGTTGGATGATACGTGTGGAGTTCGTTGTCTGACAGTCTTGAACTCTTGGTCGGCCGGTGCGAATCAGATAACTCAAACGGTCACATTGCCTGCCGGTGATTATCGTCTGTTGATGGATATGAAATATGAGTGTGTCAACCAACAAAGCAATGCCGATGGAAAGATTGTTGCTTCGGGCAATACAAATACTTCGCTTACGGGTATAAAGATTCAGAATGTGACAGACTATCGCTATCCTTCGGAGAATGCGACTTGGGAGGTTATGCCGTTTGATTTCACTTTGGAAGAGCGCACAGATGTGGTGGTTAGCTTAGGATTCAGTACTACTGCCGGCGTAGGAGCAGCCAACAACACTTTGCTTTACATCGATAATGTGCGTTTGCTTGCTAAGAATACCAATATACCGGACGGAGTAGAAGTCTTGAAGCAACCTTCAACAGGTCGGGTAAGTGTTTATTCCATTACCGGAGTGAAGCTTCGTAGCAAAGTGGAAGCATCAGATGCTACCAATGGTTTGGAGCCGGGTATTTATTTGGTGGATGGAAAGAAGGTCGTAGTACGTAAATAATCATAATTTTGAATATCGAAGAGAGGGAGGAGCGCCGAAAGGTGTTTTCTCCCTTTTTTTGTATGTAAAGACTTTCGGCTTAATAGAGAGAAGTTTGTTTTTAGGATGATGTCGTCCGTAGGATTGTGGTGATTAAAACATTTTTTTATAAGAATAATCCATTGTATTTATCTGGTTTTCAAATGGATGAGATGAATGTACGGGCGGGAAGTAGGCTTAGTCTAATGGTTGAATCTCGGAATTTAAAAGCTTCTCCTTTCTGTTTAAAATCTGCTGGGCAGCAGACTTCCGTTTGCCGTGCAGCAGATTCTTGTTTGCTGCACGGCAAAAAATGTTCCGCCGTGCAGCAGATTTTCATGAGCGACCGGCTCTTTTGAAGTTGCCACCAACATGCTTCTAATCGGGGAGAATCAGATATGAATTTTTCATCGTTTACTTAAGGAATGGGAGGGATTAATATCATTGGGCAAAGCGAGGCCATGAAGATTCTTTTTTAGCATGAAAAAGTCTTGTCATTCATCTTATTTCTCTTGAAATCAGTCTCTTATGCTGAGGATTGAATTTTGTTTTCGCTTGGTTAAGTATGTGAAAAGGTCGTTTCTTTTGTTTAAAAAAACGCTTTTTGCATAATAAATCATCCACAATTTGTTGTTTGTAAAAGAAAAGTTCTATCTTTGCCTATGTTTAAAAAGTGAAACTAACAATCAAATAAAAAATACGACCTATGAAGTATAAGTTGAATATCAAACATATTTATGAATTAGGTAAACGAGACAAACAGGAAGATAGCATATACCCTTTGCCGGGTGAAGCTACAAACGAAGATCGTTTGTTTATAGTTTGTGATGGTATGGGCGGACATGATTCGGGCGAGGTTGCCAGCAAAACGGTTTGTGAAGCATTGTCGGAAAAAGTTTTGGCAATTAGTGAGCCGGATGGTCTTTTTACCGAAGAGATGTTTGACGAAGCGTTGTCGGCAGCTTACGATGTTTTGGATACGAAAGATACCGGAGCCAGAAAGAAGATGGGTACGACCATGACTTTCCTGAAATTTCATGCCGGCGGTTGCATGATGGCGCATATCGGAGATAGTCGCATATACCAAATTCGCGGAGGGAAAATCCTCTTCCAAACAAGCGATCACTCATTGGTGAACGATTTTGTCAAGGCGGAGCTGATTACTCCGGAGCAGGCAAAGACCCACCCGCAACGAAATGTCATTACCCGAGCTATGCAACCGTTGATGGAAGCGCGTTCGAAAGCCGATAAGATGTTTACGGATAATATCCAGGCGGGTGATTATTTTCTACTCTGTACCGATGGATTGATTGAAAACATCGAGGATGAGGACTTTGCAGCCATACTTTCCAACGAAGAATGGACGGATGACGAGAAGACGGCAGAGTTGGTTCGCCGTTCTGTAGAGAGTCGCGACAACCATTCGGCCTATTTGATTCATGTTTTGGATGTGGAAGACGAATCTCCGGTAGGAACTTTAGTGGGGAAAACAGAGCCTGATGTGATTGGAGCGGAAGAATATGACGGTAAAACTCGTATCAGACTGCCCGAACTGAAATCGGAAGAGTCGGTAAATTCAGCAGAGGAACTTTCTTCGCCTGCTCCTTTGCCTCCGACCTCAAAGCCGAAAGGTTCTAAATGGTGGATAATCTTGTTGGTAATCTTGGCCATTGTAACCCTCTTGGCTTACCTATCCAAGGGAGAAAAACAAGTAGAAGAAAAAACGAAGACCTCCTCGACCATCGTTTCTCCGGACATTGTAGATTCGATAAAAGTTGAAGCTCCTCAAGATACTACGGAGACAATAGAAACCGAGCTTCCCCAAGAGAATATAGATACTATCCAAGTCGATGATCTGATAATAAACGAAGAACTCCTTATATATAATAAGGTATAGGGAATTTGATTTTTCTTCGGTGAGCATGGAAAAGAACGCTTTCCTTTTTCTCTTGTAAATCAATGATTTGCATTTGGGTATATAAAAATATTGTAAAAAAGTAGAGCAAAAGTTTGCACGGGTCAATAAAAAGCTATACCTTTGCATCGCTTTTGAAACGGAAGGGTTCCCTAGGGCGATTAGCTCAGCTGGTTCAGAGCATCTGCCTTACAAGCAGAGGGTCGGCGGTTCGAATCCGTCAACGCCCACTTCCATTTTCCCCAACCCCCTTCCGTTTCCAAAAGTAAACTTTCGGGCGTTTAGCTCAGCTGGTTCAGAGCATCTGCCTTACAAGCAGAGGGTCGGCGGTTCGAATCCGTCAACGCCCACAAGAGAATAGAGCTTCACATGCTACATGTGGAGCTTTTTTGTTAAGTAATCGTTTAAATTCTAGTATATGGCTACGAAACCAGGAATACCAAAGGGAACGCGCGATTTCTCGCCTGTAGAGATGGCAAAGCGTAATTATATTTTCAATACGATACGCGAGGTGTATGCCCTCTATGGCTTTCAGCAGATAGAGACTCCTGCTATGGAAAATCTTTCCACCTTGATGGGAAAATATGGAGAAGAGGGAGACAAACTCTTGTTTAAGATACAAAACTCGGGAGACTACTTTCATGGCTTGACCGATGAAGAGTTGCTTAGTCGCAATGCGGCAAAACTTGCGTCAAAGTTTTGTGAAAAGGGGTTGCGTTATGATTTGACAGTACCTTTCGCTCGGTATGTGGTAATGCACCGCGAAGAGTTGGCATTGCCGTTCAAGCGTTATCAAATTCAACCGGTATGGCGTGCCGACCGTCCGCAAAAAGGACGCTATCGGGAGTTTTATCAATGTGATGCCGATGTGGTAGGAAGTAACTCGTTGCTGAACGAAGTGGAACTGATGCAGATTGTCGACACCGTCTTTTCCCGATTTGGTATTCGCGTTTGCATCAAGATAAACAATCGTAAGATTCTGAGTGGAATAGCCGAAATTATCGGAGAGGCTGATAAGATAGTAGACATTACGGTAGCCATCGACAAATTGGATAAGATCGGTCTGGAAAATGTGAATGCAGAGTTGGCCTCTAAGGGAATCAGCGAGGCGGCCATTGCTCAATTGCAGCCGATTATCATGTTGAGCGGAAGCAATACGGAGAAGCTACAGACGTTGAAAGAGGTTCTGGCTTTCAGTGAGCAAGGATTGAAGGGGGTAGAGGAGTGTGAATATATTCTTTCAACTTTGGAAAAACTCGGTTTGAAGAACGAAGTAGAGCTAGACCTGACTTTGGCTCGTGGATTGAACTACTACACCGGAGCTATTTTTGAGGTGAAAGCCTTGGATGTGGAGATTGGTAGCATCACCGGAGGCGGACGATATGATAACTTGACCGGAATCTTTGGATTGCCCGGTATCTCCGGAGTCGGAATCTCTTTCGGAGCAGACCGTATATTTGATGTTTTGAATCAATTAGACCTTTATCCGAAAGATGCTGTAGCCGGCACGCAAGTGTTGTTTGTGAACTTTGGAGAAAAGGAGATGGCTTATTGTTTGCCGGTCTTGTCCCGTTTGCGCGCTGCCGGAGTCTCTGCTGAGATTTATCCGGATAGTACCAAGATGAAGAAACAGATGAGTTATGCCAATGCGAAAGCAGTACCTTTTGTGGCAATGGTTGGTGAGAATGAGATGAATGAAAATAAAGTTATGCTGAAGAACATGTTGACCGGTGAACAGAATTTAGTTACAGTCGATGAGTTGTTAGAGGCGTTGGCTTAACGAAAACAGATTTGAGAGTCTTTAAAATAATTCGGGCAAGAATGATATAATCAATCGTTCTTGCCCGAATTTGTTAGGATAGGTTAGTTTTGATATGTTATCCGATACCAATAAGCATCTTGCTTGTCGGGTTTGGTCGTTGCGGGTGTTTGCTCAATTTGTACCAATCGATTGTTTTCATCGAAGCTATATTTATAGATATAGTCCGAATCTTCCAGGAAATAAGGATAGCGTGTGCCTAAGACTCCGGCCAATTGTCCATAACTGTTCATAACCAACGTAAAGTCTTTTCTGTTGTCGGCCATTTGTGTCAATACGTTAAGGTCGATGCTGTAGGTGTTGTCTATGATTGTGTAGTTGTATTCGGTTTCGTAGGTAACCGGATCTGACTCAATGAATACCGAGCTATTTCCCCATTTGTAGACCAATCTCATGTCAGCTCCGATGGCTGCCTCTGAGATGTATCCTTGGGGAGTGTAGAAATAGGTGAAGTTCCCGGTAGAGGTCAGGTTACCGATGTTGACTCTGCCGGTAGTCAAAGAGGATTCGAAACGTTTGGTGAAAGTCGTATTGTCTTCGTTGACTCCGTCCCATCGGTATTCGATTTTGTTTGTGTCATAGGTGTAGGTTACCTCCTGGTTCTTGTCTGAGATACGAACGTTGGAGATGCGTTTTTTAACATCGTAGCTGAATTCATAGCGTGATGCAATTTCGTAGCTTCCGTTGTTGCTTTTGTATAGATCAACTTTCGTAATGGATCTGGAAGGGAGTTTGGGGCCGTCATCGTCAGAACATCCGGTCAATAGGGATAGGGAAGTGATAGATAGCATTAATAAGCAGCCTGTCGCGAAGAGTCTTTTCATCTTTTTCATTTTCGTGCGTTGTTTTTAAGGTTTATATTACATTGATTAGTATTGAATGCGTCAAAGATAAATCATTCTTTGGTAATATGCATAAGCTTTCGTACTATTTTATTTATTTTTAAAAATATAGGGATTCAATGGTTTTATGCTAAATCAACTACGGTAATGCCTGCTCCTCCGAATTGGACATGCTCGTCTTTGTATCCGGCAACACCCGGAGTTCCGGCCAAATATTCTCGAATAAGCGTTCGTAGAATGCCGTTTCCTGTTCCATGCAAGATTCTGACCCGGTTGACGCTAAGTAAAATGGCATCATCGATGAAATAGGTAACAGCTTGCAATGCTTCGTCTCCTCTCATGCCTCGAACATCGATATCTTGCTTGAAATTCAGTTTCTTTTCATATACTTCGTCTTGGGTTTGTTTACTGACAAAGGTGACGGTTGGGTTGTTCTTTTCTTTCGGGGCTTCCGCATGCTCCAGACGGTTTATCTTGACGATTGATTTAATCATGCCGAAGACAACAGTTGCATTGTTTCCGCTTATCTCTTTGATTTCTCCAATGCTGTTTTGGCCTTTTAGACGCACGTAGCAACCGATCGCAAATGGCTTCTCTTTTTGGGGAGTAGCATTGGGGCGTTCTCTCTTTTCCGAACCTTTTTGTTGTTTCTTTTCTTTCTTGCGTTGTTGTTTTTCTTGCAATAGCTTCATTTTGCGGTTGATTTCCGCATCTTTTTCATCCTTTTCCAATGCTTTCAGAGATTCTTTAAACTTATTCAAGTCTTCTCGGATTTGCTTGGTTCGTTCTTTTTCTGCTTGATTTTCCTTGATGGTTCGTATGGTATTTTCTATTTTT
>JAFUNW010000278.1 GCA_017472905.1 Bacteroidaceae bacterium | reverse complement strand
TGTTCATCAATGCAATATTGATGGGAGTAGCCATTTCGGCTGTTTCTTTTTCAACCCAAAGACTAAAATCGACTTTTCCTCGTTCAAGTGATTTCGTTATTTGGGTACGGATTTCCATCTCTTTCTCGCGATAGAGCGGTGCTATGCGGACAGACAAATCCATCGCCTTACTATTCAGCGATTTGATTTCTACATGTATTTTTTTTTCTCCAAAGGTCACGGTTGCTTTGCCGTAACCGGTCATTGATTGTATCATATGTTTGGTATTTTTTGCAAAAATAATGTTTTTTCTTTTGGAATTGCAAGAAAACAGAATCGGAAATTCATTTGTCTTTTGCTTCTTTATATGATAATTTCAAATCAAAGTGATGTTCATATGTATTTTGTCTGTAGGAGTATTTGTTATAAAATTTGCAGGAATCGGTATAAATCTGATTTATTTGTTATCTTTGCACCTTATTAAACGAATAGATAAGATTATGTCGTGTATATTACATATTGAGACCTCGACTGAAGCCTGTTCTGTAGCTGTCAGCGAAGATGGTTGGAATGAATTTAAGGTGTCTGATATGCAGGGACCTCAACATGCTGTTCAGTTGGGCGTGTTTGTAGATGAGGCTTTGTCGTTTGTCGACAGTCATGGGATGGTGCTTGATGCTGTGGCAGTTAGTTGTGGCCCGGGTTCATATACAGGTTTGCGTATTGGCGTGTCAATGGCGAAGGGAATCTGTTATGGACGTAATCTGCCATTGATTGCTCTTTCAACACTTGAAGTGATGTGTGTGCCAGTGCTTTTGCAACAAGACTTGCCAGAAAATGCATTGCTTTGTCCAATGATTGATGCTCGTCGTATGGAGGTTTACGCTGCCATTTATGATCGTGCATTGAATGTAAAACGTGAAATAGCGGCAGACATCGTTGATGAGAATTCTTATTTAGAATTCTTGGAAAATCATCCTGTTTATTTTTTCGGGAATGGGTCTGTTAAGTGCCGTGAAAAAATAACGCATCCTAATGCTCGTTTTATTGATAATATTTGTCCGTTGGCCAAATGGATGTCTCCGTTAGCGGAAAAGGCGAAAGCAAAAGGAGATTTTAAAGATGTTGCCTATTTTGAGCCTTTTTATCTGAAAGAGTTCGTAGCTTCTCAACCCAAGAAATTGATTTAATTTTTATGGAATATAATACCCAACGAAAGAAAATGGAACTTCCGGAGTATGGAAGGAGTGTGCAAAATATGGTGGATCATGCATTGACTATTGAAGATAGAGAAGAACGTCAACGGTGTGCCAATACGATTGTAAACATAATGGGGGGAATGTTTCCTCATTTACGTGATATTCCTGATTTCAAACGTAAACTTTGGGATCATTTGGCTATCATGTCTGATTTTAAACTTGATATTGATTATCCTTTCGAAGTAGTGAAGAAAGAGGATTTGATTATAAAACCGGAAACAATTGCTTATCCGAATGGAGCAATTCGTTATCGTCATTATGGCGGTTTTTTAGAAGAACTGGTAAAAAAAGCTGTTGAAATTGAAGATGAAGTTGAAAGGAAACAATTGATTAATCTGTTGGCAATTCAGATGAAAAAAAGTTTGAATAATTGGAATAAGGAAGGGGCAGAAGATCAAAAAATTGTTGATGATCTTCG
>JAFUNW010000277.1 GCA_017472905.1 Bacteroidaceae bacterium | reverse complement strand
GTTGTTTGGGGATGCGTAACGGGCGTTCGGGCCATTCCTTTCATCAGTCGTTTTCATGTAAGCATGGACCATGAACATGTGCAGGGAAAAATTACGCATATTCTGCAGGGACGAGACGGACTCCTTTGGTTTTCGTCTTTCAACGGCCTGCATCGCTTTGATGGATACAGCATAGTGAAATACAAGTCGTTCCCCCTGTTGAGCAATCGTATTCAACGGATTTACGAGAACAGCAACGGAGACATTTGGTGCTTGTCGTCCGATCGAATCTATCTCTTTAATAAACAAACAGAACGCTTTGTGGACGTTCAGCCGGCGCTGGACAGTCTGGTCCGGAGCGAAGAATCTCCCATCATCGAATGGGTCTATTCGCTGGAAAAGGGTGTTACGTGGATGATTGGGAGAAACGGAGAATGTTTCCGGGTGAAAGATGATGCGCCGATGGAGTCGTGTATTCGCATGGAGTTTGAATTGGAGTCCAACGCCGATATTCTCCAGATTTTCACTGACAAACAAGGAAGAGAATGGCTGATGACCCGTAAAGGCGCTTTCACTTACGGACAGAGCGAAGCGGCAAGTCCGGCCGCGTTTCGTTATGCGCATGAAGCAGGCGGAAGACTTTGGATGGCCGATACGACCGGAACAATCGCTTATCTGAATTCACAAACGGGTGATTTCATTTCGATTCCTCTGCCCGGCAGTCCGCAAAGAATTTATCACCAATTGCTTCGCGACAGTCTGATATATACTTCTACAGAGAAAGGGTTGATGGTTACCGATGCACGAAACGGGCGCACTGCGGTTGTTTTGGAAATGGAGCTATCTCATTTCGGTATAGACCGGAAAGGAAATGTTTGGGCAACGACTCCGGAAAGACAAATAGTCCGCCTGACGCTGACCGGAAGCGGAATCGAATGTCGGGCAACAGAGGTGACCGCCGTTTCTTTGCCTTCCGATGTATCCTTTACGGACTATCGTTTACACTTCAAGCAGGATGAACAAGGGGGAATGTGGCTGCTTTTCTATGATAATACCGACATTCTATTCTTTGATGAGGAGAAAAATGCGTTCATCAGGCCGCCGGGAGGCATGAGCGAGATTACTCGGGGATTGTACGGCTTTTTCGAGGATAACCAAGGAGGCGTATGGTATCGGCTGAGTACACAAATGGTGCGGGCGCAACTGATGAATACTCCGTTCTCCGTACGCGACACCGATGAGAAATCGGAGGTACGCAGCATGACAGTCGACCGAATGGGTCGAATCTGGCTGGGGCTTCGCAACGGAGAGATTATGCTTTACAGTTCTGCCGGCGAGCGGATAGGATGGCTGGGTAAAGACGGACGTATCACTTCCCGAAAACAGGTGTGCGGCATTGTGGCATATGCCTTGATGTGCGACAGCCGGGGCCGATTGTGGGCCGGATGTCGGAATACGGGACTTCACCTCTTTGTCCCGACCGAAGAGCCTACACTCTACGTGCATACCCACTATCTGCCGGAGCCGCATAAGCGAGAGGGCTTGCAGGACGAAGCGATTTACACCATTCTGGAGGACAGCCGACACAACATATGGATTGGGACCCTGGGGCATGGCTTGCATTTGTGGCGCGAGGAAGGCGGATTCGCCCATCCCTACAATGGATTGGGAGGGCCGATGGAACTACAGCCGATGAATATCCGCCATTTGAGCGAACCGATTGATGGTGTGATAGCCATTTGTGCCAAAGAGGGATTCTATACTTTTTCCAATGAATTTGCCACTCCCGAAGAGATACGTTTTCATCGAACGTCCAAAGGGGCAGATAAAAATTCGTTGAGCGAAAACGATGTGATGTCGCTTACTCGCACAAAAAACGGGGATATTTGGCTCTGTACCGGTAGTGGGGGTATCAATCGGCTCACCTCGCCAATCGACAGTTTACTCGGAGGAGAACTGACGTTTGAACGGTATGGGCAAAAGCAGGGTGTCGCTTCGGACGTAGTTTATTCTGCCATAGAAGATGCACAAGGCTATTTGTGGTTGACGGGAGTGGGAGCGTTGACACGATTCAATCCAAATACCGGAGAGATGCAAGTGTATGACCGAGAGCAAATGGGACGAGAAATAAAGTTCTCCGAATTGCTTCCGTATAAATTGGGTGAAAAAATTCTAGTAGGAACAGTAACCGGATTGATGACTTTCCGTCCCGATGATGCTACGACCGATCGAAGTGTCTCTCCGTTGGTTTTCCTCGGATTGACGATACAAAACCAACCGGCATTCGACCGTCTCAAAGAAAACGGAACAGTGACGCTTGAGCCGGAAGAACGAAACTTAACGTTGGAGTTTGCAGCCCTTGACTACCGTACCGGAACCGAACGTATTCGGTATGCCTATCGACTCGAAGGGGTAGACGAAGGATGGAATTATACGGACGAGAACAGCGTGGCTTACATGAATCTGCCTCCGGGAAAGCATCGTTTTACGTTAAAAGCTACCAATGGGAGCGGTGTGTGGAGCGGAGAGAGTAAAACGTTGCTCATAGATGTGAAACCCAAACTTTGGGAAAGTACGCTCGGATACATTTTAATGGTGATTGGCCTGCTCGGTCTGGTAGTTGTGGCTTTCGCATTGTACAGACGCTTCTACTTATTGCGTCACAAACTGGAGGCAGAACAAGAGATGACCGACACAAAACTTCGTTTCTTTACAGAGATTTCTCATGAGCTACGGACTCCTTTGACGCTGATTGATGGACCGCTGACGGAGATGATGGGTGACGAGGATATCAAAGGGAAGAGTCGGCAGTATCTGGAGATTGTGAAGAAAAACTCCAGTCGGATGATGGATTTAGTGAACCAAATTTTGGATATTCGGCGATTGCAGGCCGGAAAAATGGTTATGTTGGTAGAAGCTATGGACCTGGAGTCTATGTTAAAGCGAATTGTTCAAGACTTTAATCCGATGGCCGAACGGCAACGCATTGACCTGAATATAACTCGGAGCGGAGAGCCTCTACAGATTTTGTGGGCCGATAAAGACAAAATCGAAAAGATATTTATGAACCTGCTGGCCAACGCCTTTAAATATACTCCGCAAGGAAAAAAGATTGAAGTACGGCTTTCACAAACAGAGAAGTGGGTAAACGTCAAAGTTCGGGACGAAGGAAGTGGTATCGAACCGGAGAAACAGGAAAAACTCTTCGGACTTTACGAAACCGGAGGAAAGGAAAACCGTTCAAAGCCATCGTCCGGAATCGGATTGGCCTTGGTGAAGCAATTTGTGGAGATGCATCATGGAAAAGTGACATTGGAAAGCGAAGTGGGCAAGGGAAGTTGTTTCACAGTGAGCTTACGTAAAGGTAAAAAGCATTTCATCAACGATGGTTCGGACGTAATTGTGGGCGACAATGAGATGCAACCGGATGTAGTTGCTGCCTCCCCGATGACAGATACGGTATGGGAGAAAGAAACGGAAGAGACAGAAGACAATCTGTCTGCCAAAGATGACAAGCCCACCGTATTGGTCGTAGAGGATAACAGTGAGATGCGTAGCTTCATCGGTTCAATTCTTTCCGCAAAGTATCGCATCATAAAGGCTGCAGACGGCGAAGAGGGGTGGAGCCTGGCTCAAAAAGAGTGGCCCGATTTGATTGTGAGCGATGTGATGATGCCCGGAATGGATGGTGTGGAGCTGCTCAAACGGGTGAGACAGGACGAGAACCTCTATATCGTACCTGTGATTTTGCTGACAGCACGTACAGCCATTGCAGACCGAATCGAGGGAATACAGGCCGGAGCCGATGACTATGTAACCAAACCGTTTAGTGCCAATTTCCTCAAAGCAAAGGTGGATGCACTCATCGAAAACCGGAGGGTGCTCAAAGCACGCTTGATAGAGTGGTACGATGCGCAACGAGCTTCAGGGGAAAAAATAGAGAAGAAAAATTCCACAGAACTGATTCCCTCCATGCCGGTCATCACATCGGCTGATGAACAGTTTATTCATCGCGTGATGCAATACATGGAAGAGCACATAGATGACGCTTCGCTCAACTTATCTTCTTTTACAGCGGCCATGAATATGGGACGGACAGCCTTTACCGGAAAAATGAAAGCGTTGTTGGGGCTTTCTCCGATGGACTTCGTTACGGATATGCGAATGAAACGGGCGGCACAGTTGTTGGGTAGCAGGGAATTTACCGTTTCTGAGGTTGCATACAAGACGGGATTTAATAATCCGAAGTATTTTAGCACCTGCTTCAAGAAGTACTATGGATATCGCCCCTCGGAATTCAAGTAAAAGAGCCTCCCAAAAACTAATTTAGCTTAAAAAAAGCGATTCTCACCTTATTATATAGCAGTGAATCTACTTTTTTTCTACTTTTGCGGCGAATTTTAAAGATTATCTGAAGAGAAATGCATAAAAATCTAGTAATAGTGGAGTCTCCGGCCAAGGCCCGGACCATCGAGAAGTTCTTGGGAAAGGAATATAAAGTTTTATCTAGTTTCGGACATATTCGCGATTTGAAGAAAAAGGAGTTCAGTATTAACACGGATACGTTTGAACCGGATTATGAGATTCCTGCAGATAAAAAGAAACTGGTTGCAGATTTGAAAGCGGAGGCTCGCAAAGCAGATATTGTTTGGTTGGCTTCCGATGAGGACCGCGAGGGAGAGGCCATTTCATGGCATTTGTATGAAGTATTAGACCTTAAACCGGAGAAAACCCGCCGCATTGTATTTCATGAAATTACCAAAAATGCGATTCTGAATGCGATAGAGCATCCGCGCGCCATTGACTTGAATTTGGTGAATGCTCAACAGGCTCGCCGCGTGCTGGATCGTATTGTAGGATTTAAGCTTTCTCCCGTATTGTGGCGCAAGGTGAAGCCGGCATTGTCTGCCGGACGTGTACAGTCGGTTGCCGTACGCCTGATCGTGGAACGTGAACGTGAAATCCGGAACTTTGTCAGCGAAGCCTCTTATCGGGTGACGGGCTTGTTTGTCATGCCCGGTGAAGAGGGTAAGGGACGTGAGTTAAAAGCCGAATTGTCAACTCGCTTCAAGAGTCGGGAAGAGGCTTTGGTTTTCCTTGAACAAGCAAAGACTGCTTCATTTAAGATAAAGGACGTGACGACTCGTCCGGTAGCGAAGAGCCCGGCTCCGCCCTTTACGACTAGTACATTGCAGCAGGAGGCCGCTCGTAAATTGGGCTTTACGGTTTCACAAACAATGATGTTGGCTCAAAAACTCTATGAAGCCGGACACATTACATACATGCGTACCGATTCGGTGAATCTATCGGAACTGGCCATCGCAAGCAGCCGACAGGTTATTCTTTCGCGCATGGGAGATGAATATGCCAAAACTCGCAGATATGCCACTAAAACTAAGGGAGCACAAGAGGCGCACGAAGCGATACGCCCTACGTATATGGAAAATCAGACCATCGAAGGGACCGCTGCCGAACGCAGATTATATAATTTAATATGGAAGCGCACCATCGCATCGCAAATGGCTGATGCGGAGGTAGAGAAGACGACTGTTACCATTGCTATGGGAGGAGGAGAAGAAGTTTTCCTTGCTACGGGCGAAGTGGTGAAGTTTGATGGTTTTTTGCACATCTATCGCGAAGAGCCTGAAGAAGATCACGAAAACAGTATGTCTGTGGGAGAAGGCGAAGAAAGTGCATTGCCCGCATTGCCGGCCGTAGGCGAGGAATTAACCCCCAAAGAGATTGTGGCAGCACAGAGATACAGCCAGCATCCACCGCGATATACTGAAGCCGGATTGGTTCGGAGATTGGAGGAATTGGGCATTGGACGTCCTTCAACCTACGCTCCGACTATTTCAACGATTCAAGGACGTGAATATGTAGAAAAGGCTGACCGTCCGGGAGTGGAACACGCTGTGAATACGCTCATACTGAAAGATGGACGTATGGAAGAGAAAAATACGGTGGAAACAATCGGAAACGAAAAGGCAAAATTGGTCCCGACAGATACGGGATTGGTTGTAAACGATTTCTTATTGGAATATTTCCCACGTATTATGGATTACAACTTTACGGCCGGTGTGGAAAAGGAATTTGATGATGTGGCTGAAGGCGAGAAAGAATGGAGCGCAGTATTGAAAGAGTTTTATAAAGATTTTGCCCCTTTGGTAGAGAATACATTATCTGCCAAGATGGAACATAAAGTGGGTGAACGGGTATTGGGAGTTTGTCCTGAAACGGGCAGACCGGTGTCGGTTAAGATCGGACGATACGGTCCTGTTGTTCAAATTGGTACGGCCGATGATGACGAAAAACCTCGCTTTGCTCCGATGAAAAAGAATCAGTCTTTGGAACGAATTACGCTTGAGGAAGCATTGGATTTATTCAAACTACCTCGCGAATTGGGGGACTTTGAGGATGTAGAGATGACTGTCGGAGTAGGACGCTTTGGACCGTATGTTCGACATGCAGGAAAGTATTTTTCATTACCGGCCGGAGCAGACCCAATGACAATTACACCGGAAGAAGCTATCGCTTTGATAGAGGAGAAAAGACAGGCGGAAGCTGAACGACACATTAAGACCTTGGGAGAGGGCGAAGAGATGATTCAAATTTTGAGCGGACGATATGGCCCTTACATTGCTTATAAAGGAAAAAACTATAGAATACCTAAAGATACTGACCCAAAGACGCTACAGGCTATCCATTGCTTGGGAATCATTGAGGAACAGGAGAAGAATGGTACCGGTAAATCACGGAGAAAAGCAGCCGGAGCAAAAGGAAAGAAATAAAGTTTTTCTCTTATGAGAGATAAATGGAGATAAAAGGAGTTAGCGAGACGAATGCTAACTCTTCTAACTTCCGGCGAAGCGATATCTCCCAAGGAACGAAGCAAAGAAAATGAAAAGAATCATATTAATCGGATACATGGGGGCAGGGAAAACCACGCTAGGCAAAATGCTTGCGCGAGAGATGGCCTTGGACTTCATTGATTTAGATTGTTATATAGAAAACAGATATAGAAAAACTGTTTCGGCTCTTTTTCAAGAGAGAGGGGAAGAGGGATTCCGTTTGGTAGAACAACGTATGCTTCATGAAGTAGCCGAGTTTGAAGACGTACTGATTTCTTCCGGTGGAGGAACGCCTTGCTTCTTCGATAATATGCAATATATGAAACAACAGGCAGTAACGGTCTATTTAAAAGCCTCACCCGATGTGTTGGCTGCTCATCTGCGCATGGGGAAACAGCAACGGCCGCTTATTGCACAGAAGAACGATGACGAACTGATGGCCTATATCCGTAAGTCTTTGGAGCAACGCGAACCTTATTATTCACAAGCTGATTTGGTGTTTGACGTTGCACGATTAGATAGTGGTGAGGCAATAAAGGCTTCTGTGGTAAGATTGCTGAAAGAGGTAGAACTGATGGTTCGAGAAAAGGGAATTGTAGAATAAAGTATTAAACAAAAGAAAACAAACACGCTGACAGGAAATGAGAAAATGGCGTATTGAAGACTCCGAAGAGTTGTACAACATCACCGGATGGGGTACCTCCTACTTCAGTATCAATGAGAAAGGACATGTGGTCGTGACTCCGCGCAAGGATGGAGTTGCTATTGATTTGAAAGAATTGGTTGATGAACTGCAATTGAGGGATGTTTCGGCTCCAATGTTGATTCGCTTTCCGGATATTCTGGATAACCGTATTGAAAAAGTATCTTGTTGTTTCAAGCAAGCTGCCAAGGAATATGGTTACAAAGGGGAAAATTTTATCATTTATCCCATTAAAGTGAACCAAATCAGGCCGGTTGTCGAAGAGATGGTGACACACGGAAAGAAATTCAATCTTGGATTGGAAGCCGGCTCAAAGCCTGAACTCCATGCAGTCATTGGAGTTAATACCGACCCGGATTCGTTGGTTGTCTGCAACGGATATAAGGATGACAGCTTCATTGAAATGGCTCTGTTGGCGCAAAAGATGGGAAAACGCATCTATTTGGTGGTCGAAAAGCTGAACGAACTGAACATTATAGCTAAAATGGCCCGTAAGTTAAAGGTGCGTCCCAATATAGGAATCCGAATTAAATTGGCTAGCAGCGGTAGTGGAAAGTGGGAAGACAGCGGAGGAGACGCCAGTAAGTTCGGACTGACTTCCAGTGAATTGTTGGAGGCTTTGGATTTCCTTGATAAAAAGGATATGAAGGACTGCCTGAAACTAATCCACTTCCACATAGGTAGTCAGATAACCAAGATTCGCCGTGTCAAAAATGCACTGCGTGAGGCTTCACAATTCTATGTGCAGTTACACAAGATGGGATTCAACATCGAGTTAGTGGATACCGGAGGTGGAATGGGGGTAGATTATGATGGAACCCGTTCATCCAATAGTGAAAGTTCTGTCAATTATTCCATTCAGGAGTATGTCAATGACATAGTTTCCACATTTGTAGATGCGGCAGACAAACATGGTTTTGAACATCCGAATATCATTACTGAAACCGGTCGAAGTTTGACAGCACACCATTCGGTGCTTATTTTTGAAGTTTTGGAAACAGCTTCGCTTCCTCAAATGGATGATGACTGGGAGCCGGGAGAAGATGCGCATGAATTGGTGAAGGAATTATATAAAATCTGGGATAATCTTAGCCAACGCAGTATGCTTGAGCCTTGGCATGATGCGCAACAGATACGCGAAGAAGCATTAGACCTTTTCAGTCACGGTATTGTAGATTTGAATACCCGTGCTCAAATCGAAAAACTCTATTGGAGTATTTGTCGCGAAATCAATTCCATTGTCAGCCATATGAAGCATTGTCCCGATGAATTTCGTAAGTTGAATAAGCTTTTGGCAGACAAATATTTCTGTAACTTCTCGTTGTTCCAATCTTTGCCTGACTCTTGGGCCATTGATCAGATGTTCCCCATTATGCCTATACAACGATTGGATGAACGTCCGGATCGAGAGGCTACTTTGCAGGACATGACTTGTGATTCTGATGGAAAAATCGCAAACTTTGTCAGTTCGCGTTCAGATGCCACGACTCTTCCTCTACATTCTCTAAAAGACAAGGAAAGTTACTATTTGGCAGTCTTCCTTGTTGGAGCCTATCAAGAAATATTGGGAGACATGCACAATCTTTTTGGAGATACCAATGCAGTGCATGTATCTGTAAATTCCAAAGGATATTCCATCGATCAGCTGATTGACGGAGAAACAGTGGCCGAAGTATTGGATTATGTGCAATATAATACCAAGAAACTTGTGCGTAATTTGGAATCGTGGGTTACACAGTCGGTGAAAGAAGGCAGAATCAGTGTGGAAGAAGGAAAAGAATTCCTGAGCAATTATCGCTCGGGACTCTATGGTTATACCTATCTTGAGTAAATGCTTGTATTCTGTGTTTAGTTGAAACATTCAAATTGAAGTCAGATGGAAAAGTTGACAATCATTAAAGTTGGTGGAAAGATCGTGGAAGAAGAGGGCTCTTTGCAGCGTTTGCTTACTGATTTTTCTGCTATTCCCGGAAAAAAACTTCTAGTGCATGGAGGCGGACGCTCTGCTACTCGTTTGGCAGAACAACTTGGTATAGAGAGCCGGATGGTCAATGGACGCCGCATAACAGATGCTGAAACACTGCGTGTAGTAACGATGGTTTATGGTGGGTTGGTAAACAAGAACATTGTGGCCGGTTTGCAAGCTCGTGATGTAAACGCTTTGGGACTAACCGGAGCTGATATGAATGTCATTCGTTCGCACAAGCGTCTGGTAAAGGAGATTGATTATGGCTTTGTAGGCGATGTAGACGAAGTCAATGCAACTTTCTTAGCCAAACTTATTCATGAAGATATAGTGCCGGTAATGGCTCCTCTTACGCACGACAAGCAAGGGCATTTGCTTAATACGAATGCTGATACGATTGCGGGGGAAACTGCCAAAGCCTTGGCTGCTCTTTTCGATGTAACCTTGATTTTCTGTTTTGAGAAGAAAGGGGTATTGAGGGATGAGCATGATGATGATAGTGTGATTCCTCATCTTTCGCGTGCCGATTTTGATACATTGGTATCTGACGGAACTATTCAAGGTGGGATGATTCCGAAGTTGGAAAATGCATTCAGTGCTTTGCAAGCCGGTGTGAAGAAAGTGATTATTACCCAAGCGACCGCCATTGATGGTCAACATGGTACGATTATTAGCTAAGGTCGATTTATAATCGGATATAATAATGAAAAAAGGCTGTTACTCATTGGGGTAACAGTCTTTTTTCGTAAATCCGGTCCACTGTTCATCACGAATGGCGAGACCGACAAGCTAATAGAATATTAGAGAGAGAAAATATTAACGTACTGATAACATCGCAAGGAAGATTTTTGTTCAATCTGATTCGCGTTTTTTATTCATATAGATTGGTTACCAAGGTCTTCCTCCTGGAAATCCACCACCTCCTCCGGGGAAACCACCTCCGCTGCTTCCGATAGTCGTAACCATGTTGGTCGTTGTAAAGGTCGTTTGCGAGGAGCCGTTGCTATAAATCGCATCGGTATAGTACCCGTGAAATTCGTTTCCTCCGCTGACGCTTCCTCCGGTGTATAGGGTGTATGACGTATTGGCTTTTAATTCATTGCTACTTATCACCATGACCATTTGTCCGCTGAGTGCACTCTTTTGAGGTATTTGATAGGTGATTATTCCGTTTCCGTCTTCATCTGCTATGTGCATCAGTTTCCCGGATAATCCGGAAGTATTATACACTACGCATCTTTGTGTACAAGCACTGCTTGTTGGGGTACTGGTCGCTCCTCCGGTACCTATGATGATTCCTCCGGTAATGGCAAATTGATTTTGGTCACAGTCAATACCCTCTTCAGGCACGCTTGTTCCCGAGGTCAAAGTCAATCCTCCCGAGATGCTGATAGTCCCGTTAGAGTCAATACCATCGTTTCCGCTGGCATTGCAATAGATTTTTCCTCCGTTAATGGCCAAATGCTTGCTGGCATTGATGGCATCGTCTACGGTTTCTATTTCCAACGTTCCTCCTGCGATGGTCAGTGTACTTTTGCTTTCTATACCCTCGCCTCCATCTTGTGTACATTCTACGGTGATATTTCCGTTATGTATTGTCAGGTCTCCTTCGCTTTTAATGGCTTTAGGGTTGGCGTAATCGGCATTCTCTCCTCGTCCGGAAACAATGAATCGTCCGCCGGACGTTTTTATTTCTATAATAGGAGATGAGGCTTCTGTTCCGATGGTTAATTCCCCATCGGCTGAGATGCCTTTACCGGCAGCTCCGGTACTACGAGTAGCGATGTTTCCCGCTTCGATAAGAATGTCTCCGTCCGCCTTGATGCAGGTTGCGGAGTAAGCGTCTGTTTGTCCCTCCGTATTGGTATAGGTTGTTCCTTCTCCGGTCGTAGTAATATCAATATATCCTCCTAATATAGAGATGTTTCCGTCTGCAGACATACCTTTTCCTCCTGCTCCGCTATGTTGTATAGTCAATGTTCCGCCATCAATGCAGATGTTTCCGTCTGTTTTTATCGCAGAGCAATATGATGGGTCACCCTCCTCTATGACGACATTACCTGTTGCCGTTATCTTTGTTGTGCCTCCACTGATGTGTATAAGGCTGTCGCATTTTATGCCTTTGGCCGCATTTCCTTTGATGTCGATGTTTATGTTTCCTCCTGTAATGTGGATATATCCGGTTTCTCCGTCTAGGGCATCATCGTTTGCACAAATGTCCAGTTGACCGTTTTCTATTTTGATATAGTCATTGGCATGTATCCCGTCTCCGACAATTTCTTTGAGAACGAGGTTTCCGCCTTTCACCTCTATATAATCATCACTACAAATGCCATGTTTCTTGTTTCCGATAATCTCTAGGTTTCCTTCTCCGGTGAATATCAATTGTCCTTCGCTGAAGAGTGTTCCTTTCATATCTTCACTTCCGTAGGGAGTATAGCTGCTTCCGTCTGCCAATCGGTTTGTCAGTCCGGTGGCTAGTGTTATGGTAGCTTTCTTTCCACTTTGTATATTGATGGCCGGCCCGGAGTTGTTGGTCAAGTCTACCCCGTTCATCAACAATTCGAATTTCTTTGTAGAATATATTTTCAGACTTCCTTCCGTAGTCTTTCCACTCAATGCATAGGTCAACTCTTCTTCTGTATTGGCTTGTACGACTACATGTCCATTCTCGGTTGTGATATCTATTCCTTCAAATGCTTTCGGGTTTAGTATCCGAGTATTTCCCTCTTCTGTCCATGTGATATGGATTGTTTTCGGATCGTTTGAAAAGGAAATGGAGTCTACCTCCGTACGCTCGAATCTTATCGTGGTGTCTTTCATGCAAAGCAATATTCTTTCGTTCGCATCTCCGGAGAAACGAATGCTGTCGATACGGGCGATGGAAACACCGGGAGACAGACCGTTTTTCAGATGGAAATGACAGACTTCCCAAGCTGATGAATTCAGGCTGTATAGTGCGAAAATCAGCAAACAGAGAATTGTAAAGCAATAATGCATGACATCACTCGATTTTTTAATTGTCTTATATTTAAGATGCAAAAATAAAATTTCGGGAAATAATACAAAAACAATATCGACAAATAGGACTTCTTTGTCGGCAAAATCATTGGTTGAGACGTTTATGGCTGAAAGGGGCTTCAACCATAAAGTTCTTTCACGAATCTTTCAGCTGGAGCCAATGCATCTAATTTGCCTACATCGATAAATTCCAGTTTGTCGGCTACAATGCCATATATCGGATAGCGGGTTGCTGCCCACATGTAGAAATTCATGATGGGAAAGCGTGTACCAAGCTTCTCATCTGCGGGCAATTCTTTTTCTCGGACATATTCTTCCATGAGGTCGAATACTTTATCGCTCAACACATGTATGCCTGAAAAAGCCAAAGCCGTACATTCGTCAGGGTTGATGTGAGGAGATGTTACATGATAGTCTCCTGAATCGGTATTCATCCATCCTGCCAAACGCATGTCTTCGGGGCTGAAGAGCAGAAAGCGGGTGGTTTCCCGTTTGCTGACCAATAAAGAGGCCAATGCATTTTCCGGTGCTGACGAAACAAACCATTCAAGATCGCAATCCGACAAGATGTCTACGTTATGTATCAGAAACCTTCCGCATCCTTCCAGATATTTCCGAGCGTGCAATACGGCTCCGCCTGTTTCCAAGAGTTTTCCTCGTTCATCGCTGATGTCTACATACATTTGTCCCTTTTTCTTTTCCTCGCATGTCGTTGTCATCCAGTCTTGTTCGCCAATCCAAGTCTCTATTTTGTCGGCAAAATAGTGTACGTTTACGACTATCTCTTCTATGCCTACGCTCTGCAACTTGCGAGCTACATGCTCCAACAAAGGCTTATCGCATACGGGGACAAGGGCTTTAGGTAAAGTATCGGTCAAAGGTTTAAGGCGAGTACCTAAACCGGCCGCAAAAATCATGGATTTCATGTTCATGTTTTCGATAAAATTTTATTCCTAATTTTTATAATTTTCTTAGGATGTATCTTTACATTATAAGTGTCGTTTTAATAACTGCGTTGCAAAACTAGTAAAAAATGTTAAGAGCTCCAATAAATAAGTATAGAAAATATCTGTTGTATAATTAATTTTATAGATTTGCAATCTGTAATATCTTTTTGATTCACTAATATGAAAACAGGTTCTTTTTTTACACATCTTTATGTGGTGCTGTCCGTAGTTTTGTTCTGTTGTTCTTGCGAGCAAACAAAAACTGATAATTTGTTTGTTACATGTCCGGAAGAAAGTGCCGATTATGTGCTTTGCGATTCGTTGGAAATTCTTGTTCCTAACGAAGGAGGACAATATACGATTTGGATAGACTCTCCGGATTCTGTATTTATGTTCGACCCGATTGAATGGGTCGGAATGCATGATTTCTATGCAAATGAGAATGGTGAAGCGTTCTTATGCAATCGCATCAATTATGATAAACAATTGAATGGGAATCTATTGACGATTGATGTCAAAAAGCTTCAATCGTCAACTACGTGTACAGAGCATTTTAGAGTATATGGTTCTGTGGAGCCCAATCCGATCGTCTTTACAGGTCCTCTTGTCGGAACTGTTTATATCAAGCAAGAAGGTGGAACGGTGGAACTTCCTGAACCATTGCATTTGGGAGAATCAGGTCTTTCTGCTGTAAATTTGATTAAAAATTATTTAGTGAAACAAATAGAAGCCTTTCTTGAATTGGAAGATTATCTTTGTAAAATGGATGATAGTTATAGGATAAACTATCAAATTGAAAACCTGGTCTCTGAAATTTTAGACCAATATTATATATATAACGGTAATATTCGGACTTTTTTAGAAAACGAAGCCTCTTTGTTGAATCTTTATGGATCTTATTATAAACTTTATAGAGCAATGTATAACTCCGTGATGGTACGGTATTGGGAAAAAATTCCTTATTATGCAGAACAGACGGTTTCCTATGTTTCTACCTCTCAAGAAGTGCTGGCTGATATGGAAAAAGATTTGTTGGCAGCTTTGGATGAATTGGATGAAAAAGAATACAATTCTTTAGGTGATGCCAATGATTTCTTTTTTGTCTCAAAAGATGTTGCTCGTGCATTGTTGGCTAATGTATATATGTTGAAAGGAGATTATGTCGGTGCAATTCCATTGCTTCAAGAAGTGATAGCAGGAGGATTCTATCAACTGGATGTATCGGTTGAGTATAATCAAAAAGAAAGTAAAGAAATAATTTTTGGACTTATGCGGACGAATGAAAGTTCAACAGAAACCTCTTCTTTGATACCTTATATTACATTAAGTGATATGTATCTTTCTTTGGCTGAATGTCAATACGGCATCGGGGATGAAAAAACAGCAAGAGAGACTCTGCAACAAGTGTTGGATACCAAAAAACTATCTTTGGCAGATCTTAATTTCATGGAGCAACTTAAAGCCGCTCGAAAAGAGTTGTTCTTTAAACGCGGAAACTATTTTACCTCCATTGTATGCGATGGCCTGGATGAAAATGCATGTAGCCTTGAGGAGTTTCGAACTTTGTTCCCTATTGTAAAAGAGAATTCTAATATACCGCGAGAATAGAGCCAAAGAATCCAAATCTTTCTGACTTCTGCAAACTTCTTTTCCTTTTTCTTTGTTATCCCAAAAATAAGTTGTTACTTTGCAAGAAATTCAGAAAGTATGGACACGAAACAGTTCGTTGGACTATCCAACAAGCATATATAATATAGAAATGCATTGCTCCCTTCCTTTGGGAAGAGCGATGCATTTTCTTTATATATTACGTGGATTTCGACCGTTTGCGTTAGTCCGTTTTTTCTGCCCGGTCAGGGAAAAAGTTTTTTCCTACAGGGAAATAAAAACAGACGAGGAAAAGAATAAAACAAGAATAAATTAACGGAATCAGAACAATGGAGAAAAAGAAGCTGAAGAAAGTGCTCGTGTTAGGCTCGGGCGCACTGAAGATTGGTCAGGCCGGAGAGTTTGACTACAGCGGTTCGCAGGCTCTGAAGGCGCTGCGTGAAGAGGGTATCAGTTCGGTGTTGGTGAATCCCAATGTAGCCACCATCCAGACGTCAGAAGGTATTGCCGATCAGGTGTATTTCTTGCCTGTAACCCCCTTCTTTGTTGAAGAAATCATAAAGAAAGAGCGTCCTGACGGAATTCTGTTGGCTTTTGGTGGACAGACAGCGCTCAACTGCGGTACAGACCTTTATACACGTGGCATATTGGAGCAGTATGGAGTACAGGTGTTGGGAACATCGGTAGATGCCATCATGTACACAGAAGATCGCGATCTCTTCGTAAAGAAGCTGGATGAAATAGAGATGAAGACTCCTATCAGCCAAGCTGTAGAGACGATGGAAGATGCCATTGCTGCCGCTGAGCGTATAGGCTTCCCGGTGATGGTTCGTTCAGCTTATGCCTTGGGTGGTCTTGGTAGTGGTATCTGTCAGAATAAAGAAGAATTCCTGAAACTGGCCGAAAGCTCGTTTACCTTCAGTAAGCAGATTTTGGTTGAAGAATCGTTGAAAGGATGGAAAGAAATAGAGTTTGAAGTTATCCGCGATGCCAATGACCATTGTTTTACCGTAGCTAGTATGGAAAACTTTGACCCTCTGGGCATTCATACCGGTGAAAGTATCGTAGTAGCTCCGACCTGTTCGCTCAGCGAAGACCAGGTGAAAATGTTGCAAGAGCTTTCCGTAAAGGCTATCCGCCACTTGGGTATCGTAGGCGAATGCAACATCCAATATGCATTCAATGGCGACACCAACGACTATCGTGTGATAGAAGTCAATGCCCGTTTGAGTCGTTCTTCGGCTTTGGCTTCCAAAGCAACCGGCTATCCCTTGGCATTCGTAGCGGCCAAGATCGCTTTAGGATATACGTTGGATGAAATTGGAGAAATGGGTACTCCCAATTCGGCATACGTAGCTCCTCAGTTAGACTATTTAATCTGTAAGATTCCTCGTTGGGACTTGACCAAGTTTGCCGGCGTTTCTCGCGAAATTGGTTCAAGCATGAAGTCCGTAGGTGAAATCATGTCCATCGGTCGCTCGTTTGAAGAGATTATCCAAAAAGGATTGCGCATGATTGGTCAGGGAATGCATGGATTCGTAGGCAACGAACATACCAAGTTCGATAACCTTGACCATGAATTGGCCAATCCGACAGATTTGCGTGTCTTCGCCCTGGCTCAGGCTCTGGAAGAGGGTTACACCATTGAACGTCTCTACGAACTGACACGCATCTCTCCTTGGTTCCTCGAAAGATTAAAGAATATAGTTGATTATAAACACGTGCTTTGCGGCTACAATTCATTGGCCGATGTTCCTGCCGATGTGATGCGTCAGGCTAAAGTGTTAGGCTTCTCCGACTTCCAGATTGCTCGTTTTGTAAGCAATCCTACTTCGGGCATGGAAAAAGAAGTATTG
>JAFUNW010000276.1 GCA_017472905.1 Bacteroidaceae bacterium | reverse complement strand
TAACGCCTCCAACTTTCGGAAAGCGGATGCAAAAGTACTGCTGATTTCAACACAAACCAAACTTTATCAGAACTTTTTTCGAATTTTAGCAAAATTTTTTCGCAATAACCTGAATATCAATCATAAAAAATATGTTCTAAAACATAAATACAAAACATAAACAAACGCAAAAAGGAAGTTTATACACCTTATTATATATATATAAGGAGAATAAAGGAAGATAATGGGAAGCCGGCTTTTACGCACCTACCTGAAAGATTTTATTGCACTACCTGAAAAATATTACTGCCGGACAGGGAAATATATATGTTCGAAAAATACTCTCAACGGATTCAAAAGAGGGATTTTAAGAAAGAAAAGTTGCGTTTTTACCCATAAAAGAACATTTTTTAGTCGTTTTTCGAAAATAAATTGCATTTTAATAGTAAAAACAGAGTTTTTGTTTTACTTTTGTGACCCACTAATTAGAATATTAACTATTAAACAAAACAAATAAAGCTATAGAATATGAGCGTAAAATTTTATCAACCGGAAAACCAAGTGCCCTTGGAAATGCATAAGGTGCGCGTGGTGCAGAAACTAAATCTTTTACCCGTTGACGAACGTCTTCGTGCCATTCAACAGGCTGGTAACAATACTTTCTTGTTGCAGAACAAGGACATCTATCTTGACATGCTTACCGACTCTGGTGTAAACGCTATGTCCGACCGTCAAACTGCAGCTATGCACCTTGCAGACGATGCTTATGCCGGTAGCGAAACCTTCAACCGTTTGAAGGCAGCGATGAAAGCTGTTTTTGGTGTGGACAATGTTCTTCCTGCCCATCAAGGACGTGCTTGTGAAAACATTTTGGCCGAGCGCTTCGTAAAGCCAGGTATGGTGGCCATCATGAACTTCCATTTCACCACCACCAAAGCCCACGTAACCCGTTGTGGAGGTGAGGTACTTGAGTTAGTACACAAGAAAGGTCTTGTCCCCCAAAGCGATGAGCCTTTTAAGGGAGACTTCGACTTGCGCGAACTGAAGCGCGTTATCCGTGAGGTAGGCCCTGAGAAAGTGGCCTATGTACGCGTAGAAGCAGGTACAAACCTCATCGGCGGACAACCTGTGAGCCTAGAGAATATGCTTGCCGTAGCCGATATCTGTCACGACTTCGGTGTGCCCAGTGTTCTTGATGCTTCATTGCTTCAGGACAATATCTACTTCATGAAGACCCGTGAGGCCCAATGCAAGTACATGACTCCGAAAGAAATCTATCACCTCTTGGCCAACAAGATGGACATCATTTATTTCTCAGCTCGCAAGTTAGGTTTCGCTCGTGGTGGTGCTATCATCAGTCACAATACCGAACTAATCAAGAGTATGATGGAGTATATCCCTCTTTACGAAGGATTCCTCACCTATGGAGGTATTGATGTACGTTCCATCGAATCAATGGCCGAAGGTTTGTACGAATCTCTCGACATGGATTACCTGAGTCACGGTCCCGAGTTCATAGCCTATTTGGTGAAGGAGTTGGATGACTACGGAGTGCCCATGATCAAGCCGGCCGGTGGACTTGGTGCTCACCTTGATTGCCAAGGTTTCGTGCCCGATATGCCACACGATCAGTATCCTGCAGCAGCCGTAGCTACCGCCCTCTACATTGCCGGAGGTATTCGCGGTATGGAACGTGGTACACTCTCTGAGCAACGCGAGCCGGACGGCAGTGAACGTTTTGCCGAACTGGAGCTGATGCGTTTAGCCGTTCCTCGCCGTGTATTCACCCTTTCACAAATCAAGTATGTGGCCGACCGCGTGAAATGGTTGTGGGACAACCGCGAGATTATCGGTGGTCTAAAGTGGGTAGAAGAACCTGCCGTACTCCGTTTCTTCTTCGGTCGTCTGAAAGAAATCGGCCATTGGCAAGAAGAACTTGTCACTAAGTTCAAAGAAGACTTCGGCGATTCACTATAGTTTTAATAGCTGTTAAAGGAGTTATCGCTTTACTAGGAGTTAGAGCCAATCGTTTAGCTAAAACATTTGGCTAGCAGGTTTGCCTGCAATAACTCCTTTAAATCCTATAACTCTTTTACAAATTGCGAAACTTGAATAATTATATTTAAAGAGGGAGCATCGGCATTCGATACTCCCTCTTTTCTTTTTGGATACTCAATATTTATTGTAAGTAACTACTTTATCTTTCGCTTTGCGCGACTTGGGTCTCTTTGGTTTTAGCGAATATCCGATGGTTATGTCCAACAAGAGGCGTTTCTTGGCCGGAATCCCCAACATAGCCTTGATACCTTTTTCGTCAAACCATCCCAAAATACACGAGCCCAATCCTTCTGCCTCAGCCGCCAGCGTAATGTGAGCCGCAGCAATGCCGATGTCAACCAATGGGAAATACTTATCCTTGATTTTACTTCCCAAAATGGAGGTTATGTTTGCACTCTCTTCAACAATAAGAATATGTACGGGCGCATCTTTGGCGAATTTATTCATTCCCAATCCGGCCGTAGCCTTCCCCACCTTTCGGGCCAATTCCGGTTCGTTGACCACCACAAATTTCCAAGGTTGCCCGTTGCATGCCGAGGGCGCCAAGCGTGCAGCTTCAAGAATGCGTTCCAATTTTTCCGGCTCTACGGGACGCTCTTTGTCGTAGGCCCGATCGCTTTGCCGGGCAGCAGCCAATTGCAAAAAGTCCATCATTTGTATTGATTGATACGGCTTATGTATTTTCCGATAATATCAAACTCCAGATTAACCTTTCCTCCTACGCGAATGGCATGGAAATTGGTATGTTCATAAGTATAAGGAATGATTGCTACCTGAAACGTATCGTCCGTTGGATTGCAAACAGTCAGACTCACGCCGTTCACCGTCACCGACCCTTTGTCGACCGTCAAGTAGCCGCGTTTAGCCATTTCTTTGTCGAAAGCATATCGGAAAGTGAAATACCAGCTACCCTCCGCATCGTCAATGCGTACACACTCAGCCGTTTGGTCAACATGTCCCTGTACAATGTGTCCGTCCAATCGTCCGTTCATCATCATACTCCGCTCTACATTCACCTCATCCCCCACTTTCAGGAGTCCCAAGTTCGATCGTTCGATTGTCTCTTTCATGGCTGTCACCGTATAAGTCCCGTCCGTAATTTTCACCACCGTCAGGCATACACCGTTGTGCGCCACACTTTGGTCTATCTTCAATTCATCTACAAACGAACAACGCATGGTCAGATGCAAATTTTCCTGTTCTTTTTCCAAGGCTACTACGGTAGCCGTCTCTTCCACAATTCCTGAAAACATTTTCTCTATATTTTATTTAAATTCCACAAGCTTTAATTTCTTATTTCTTCAATAGATTCTCTTCTTCCGACTTCGGTTCTGTTTCGGGCAAAGCCGTCTGTTCGGTCTCCTCCGGAATGATTTCCACGACCTCCTCTACACGAGGTTTTCGAAAGCGGAATGAGTCGATGATGCCGGATACTCCATAGGCCATGCAGCCGATTCCCAACAGGATAAACGGCAGATTGGCTGTACCGATGGGGTTAAAAAGAATAAAAATGCCCAACACCATGACCAATACCGGCACGACATAAAATCCCATCGACACGCGCGTCCATTCGCGGGCTGCGGCAAGCGTGATGATTTCGTTCAGTCCGGCATAAGCCAGAATCACTCCGATGGCATACATCAGTGTTGTTTCAAAAAATACGGGACACAACACCAGACTCAGTCCGAACAAAGCACTTCCTACACCCACTATCTGGGTCCAACCGAAGTGACGTTTTTCACCCTCACCGTTACGAGCGAAAAAGTAAGAGAACAGGGCATACAGTCCGGGTATCATAAACAAGAATCCGACTGCAACAATCAGATATGTCACTACGCTTTGCGACCAAAATACCAGCATGGCTCCTAGCAGCAGAGAGCAAATGCCCGATATGAGCGAGAAGTTTGTTCGTTTCATTTTTTATTTTTTATTGTTTCAGTTTCTATTTCTATTGTATTGTTTCAGTATGCCGTTTTTGCCTTTCTTTGAGATTCTTCGGCTTCGCTCAGAACGACCGAAGAAAATATCAAGCACAAAGACGCTCTCCCGTTTCCTACTTATTCGCCCGCGAAAATAACATATTTTTCCGTAACGTTGGAGTTTTAAACGTTCTTTAAGTTTATCCGCTCCTTTTCGGATGTTTTTTAGGGGATCGAAAACAGCTCTACTTGGCTCAGGTTTTCACTTTCGTCAACCAACAGAGCCATGTAGAGCCACCATAACAACAAGACAATCAGTATTGCGGCCACCAAGCGAGTCCATACATTTGTTTTCATACGCAAAAAATCCTCCTTTCGGGTTGTTCTACGTAAAACAACACCGGAAAGAGGATTTTTGTTCGTTTAAGTTTCGCAAGCTTTGGCTTTCTTGTAGATAAAAGGAGATAAATGGAGTTAATCGCTTCACTCTTTGGGGAGATAAAGGCCAATAGTATAGCCAATCATTTGGCCTTTATCTCCTTTTTTTCCCTTTATCTCCCTTTTTCTCCCATTATCTCCATGTTTTCTACTTGCGAACCCCGAGTACTTTATTTCGTCAGTCCCCTGAACTTACCGTTTGCACGCAAGATATGGCGTACGGCACTGGCTACTTCCTGCGACTCTTGCAAGAGAGTCAGGTAGATGATGGAGACATCGAGGCGTCCGCTACCCTCTTCTTCCTGTATGCGGTCGAGTTGTGCTTTGCGCAGACGTGAGAATCGGAGTTTCAGTTCCGAAGCCTCTTGCAGGATGCGGTCTACATCATCGTACACACCCGATGCGATGGCACTTTCGGCACGTATCATCAGTGCTAACAACGTGTCACGTTCGGGCATAAACTCGCGGATACACTCTTCCGGCAGGGGCTGGAAGTTGTTGTCCACATGCTCAAGGAACGGTTCCGCCATACGCTTGAGACAGTAGATAAGCTGCTCGCTGCTGTTGCTTCCGAGATGGAACCATGTATTTTTCTCGATGGCAATGACGCGATCGACTTTGCGCAAGCCCATC
>JAFUNW010000275.1 GCA_017472905.1 Bacteroidaceae bacterium | reverse complement strand
TTTTTCTTCCAATGATATGGACGTGATATATTCCTTTGCTTCTTCTTCAATGATGAAGGATATAGGGCAAATGTTGCAAGGGATTACAACATCTTTATAGTCGGGATATATCTTCGGATGTTCGTTCACCTCAGAGTATGTTTGTGGTGGCTGTGGTGAAGTACAGGCTATAAATATGACACTCCAGAGAATTGTGAGTATCACTGGATTTTTTAATGCTATCTTTGAAAATATTGTTTCAATCATTCTGATACATTATTAAATTAATAAGATTTTACTCCACGCACAAAAAAGTAATGGTAAAAGAATGTATCTCCAAAACGTTCTTTAAAGAATGGTTCCATTTCTTTTTCATCTGTTCCATTATACTTATTTACCCAACTCATGAATTCATTAAATCGATTTTTGACTGAAGGATCGAATGGCATGCGGCTGATATCAACATTCTTTTCCAAAGTTCCATATAATAGGGCTGCTTCTTGATAATGAATCGGCATAGGTTCTCCTTGATGTAAATTGGCGTATCGGAAAAAGCGTGGCCAAAAGAGTTGAATGTCTTTCATCTGTAAAGCGGAGAGGAGCGTTTGTTCCTGAAAAGGTCGAGTCTCGCCATCCGAATGGCTGAAATAATTCAACAGATATAGTTCTATCAATGCTTGGTCTCCATCCAATACATCTTGATAACACATCATTGGCAATATGGGGCCAAGTTCTGCATCTTGTTCCAATAATTCTGGATTTCTCACGAATGATTTTAATTTTTGCGCTTCATCTTTATAGAAAAAAGTCTTTTCTAAAATAGATATATATTTGTTTGCCAACGTATATTCACCCGATAATAAAGAGGTTTTTATTAAAAATTTCAGATATTCGACTTTCATGCCAAATTCTACGGCGTCTTCCAAGCACCAACGATAGCAGAAGTTTTCTTTTCCATAGTGCATATAAAGCATGCGGCCTCCTATTTGAATCATGCGCACAGGCATAGTTGCTTTGGGGGCTTTTCCTCCATCCGGATATTTGTACATCTCATTTCCAGCACGTCCTAATTTAAATAGTGCTAGATTCTTATTCATAACCATTAGGCGGGTTGGAGTTTCTGTTGATTCTCTGGCTATATCTAATACCTTTTCCCAATTTAATTTTTCTATGGCATGATGCATGGTGAGTTCTGCACGAAAATTTGAATCCCGATACCAGAAATGCTGAACTGTGAAAATAATGAAGATTAATAGAATCGTTTGGTTAATCCAATAGGGAATAGACAATAGACGATTACAGACATTTTTAGAATGTTTTACTCCAATCAAGATAATCGGATAAATAGTCAATAGAATGAAAGGAATCCATAAAGAAATGTCCCTTGAACTAAACTCAAAAGGTTGTGGTAAAGCCGTAATATAAATGTCTGCCAATCGAATATGAGTGTAATGATAATACCAAAGTAGAGGCAATGAAATTATCGCTAATATTCCCGTAGTAATTAATAACCCTCGCAGTTGGTTCTCCTTTTCAATCCATAGGAAAAATATCATGTAAGTACCTCCAAGTAGTGCATAAAAACCAAATAGGGGATATCCAAGGCCAATCCATAAGATGAGAAAGCACAAAAGAACCCATGCCCTTTTTAGTCTTTTAAATAGCCCATAAGCTAAAAGAACCGTTATAAAACCCAAAGAATGGCTGAAGAAATAGCCGGGAGATTTTAAATAATAAATCCAATATCCTAATTGTGTGTTGGATGCTAATAGTGCAACAATAGGTATCAGTGTCAGCAAAGCCCATTTATTAGGTATATGGAGAATCTTATGTGTCAAGCCATAAATTGCCAGCCATACAAAAATTAGTAGCAATGTTCCCAACCAAGGGTAATAAAAAAATTGTGTTAAGAAACAACCTACATAATTTAAACATCCGCCGGGAACTCTCATCTGTTCTTCCCAAAAGAGTTGAGTTGGAAGAAATAAAGAGAGTTCTTGTATTCGATGTAAATAATAGAAATTACATGTGCATAACAGGCATCCGACAATCAAACAAAAGAGTAAGGGTGTAATCCAGGTAATTTTCCTTTCTGTAGATGGAGAAAGTGCACAAATGGGCATTCTTTGTTTGATGGCCTTTTGCTTTTTGGGTTCTACATTCTTTGTTTTTCGATTATTCTTTGTCATATACTATTCATGGTATTCCTGTTAAATATAGTCGATTCCTTTATACCTTAGCAAGCAAAGATACAATACTTCTTGCAAAAAAACGTTTTTTTGCTTTTCTTTTTCATAACTTTTAGGAAGTCGGATACAAATATCTGTTGATGGTGTAATATTGAATTATCAAATTGGAGATTTGTTTATAACAAAATGTCACTATTATGGATTAAGCAACCTTCATAATAGTGACATTCGTAATCTAAATGAAACTTATTTTATATATATCTTTTCACTTTTTGTACTTCCGTCAGTTAATGTATATCGGATAATGTTTAGGCCTTTTTGTGGAACGTTGATTTTAGCTCCGGTAATAGTAAAGATTTCTGTTTTTACCACTTTGATATTGTGGAACGTATTTTCTTTAATAGAATTGGTCTCTCCGAAGTCATTATTGGGAGTTATCTCTCCATTAGCGACACCATCTTTCATAATGTGTTCAACCAAACTGTTGGCATACATTTCCAAGTAGGTGTATCCGGATTCATGTTTTGTTTTGTAAGTAGCTCCGCTTGGCATGTTTTCTGCGGCCCAATTATCCGCGATTCCATCTTTGTTCGCGTCTGTGATAGTGTTTCTTGTCGTCAATTTGGGCCATCCCATTACGTCACTTTGTGAATCAATAATACCACCGCTACTTCCGTTGCTACCTTCGTAGCTATATGTACCGGTCATAACTTCCGATATGATACGTAAGTCAACTGCATCTCGACTTAAACTGGCTCCGGCGTATAAGGCCACTTTGCTGTAAGCTGTTTCCGGGGTATGAGTGGTAGGTACTTCTACGTCAAATTCTGTAGTACTTTTAATCGCATTGATTCCTCCGGTAGGCAATGTGCCATTCGGGTGTATTCCATTCCAGTTATTAGCGTTGCTTTGCTCAGCGTTACTTTTTGCTTTTTGGCTGATAAGCGGACTTGTTGTGTCGAAATAATTCCCGTTTACATAGAATACTCCCCATACTCCAGCAGCTTGTTCATTGCTTCCATTATCAGGATTAGGTTGAAAAATACGTCCGGCTGTATTGTCACTGGTTGCAGGGCCCGGTTTGTGGTAATTGTTGATCATGTTATAGCTACCTCCTTCACCGGAATACGGGCCGGGGCCTTTTCCCCAGTTGTAGTATACATTATTTCGTAAATCAACTAATTCATCATTGGGACGATTGGTATATCTACTACCACATAATCGGGGAGTACGACTGTTGTGATGAGCTAATAGATTGTGGTGGAAACTAGCTTTTTCGCCTCCCCATATTCCACCATATCCGTGAGAACCCTTTCCGTGTACAGAGTTGGTTAGACTTTCACTGATGATACACCATTGCATGGTGAAATTCTTATTACCATAGAAAGAGGCACATTCATCGGTGCTCCAACTCATGGAACAGTGGTCTATGATGATGTTGCTTTCGTTGCGTCCCCACATGGCATCATTTTCTTGTTGAGCTTCATCTCCCATGCGACAACGGATAAAGCGGATGATGATGTTGCTGGCAGATATTTGCATGGAATAGTTCTTTAGACAGATTCCGTCTCCGGGAGCTGTTTGTCCTGCAATGGTAATGTTATCTTTCGATATCTTGAGGGTTGATTTTAATTCAATCGTTCCTGAAACATCAAAAACAATGAATCGATTGCTCTTGCTTATGGCGTCTCGTAAAGAGCCGCTTCCGGAATCATTTAAATTGGTGACATGATAAACATCTCCATTTCTACCACCGGTTGTAGTATAACGTGCAAATCCTTCTGCTCCGGGAAAAGCCGGAGTTTGTGCGAACATTGGAATGGATAATATTCCCAATGTTAGAGTTAATGAAAACAGTTTTTTCCTCATAAATTTAATATTAAATAGTTATCTTGTAAATTATACCCATAGAAGATCGCTGATTATTCCGTCAGAAACGAAAATACCTTTAGGTGTTAATCGCAATTGCTCTCCTCTTATTTCTATTTTATTGTCTAATAAGTAAGGTTGGGCCATACGTAGACAATCGTTCGCCAACTCTTCGC
>JAFUNW010000274.1 GCA_017472905.1 Bacteroidaceae bacterium | reverse complement strand
TGCATCTACGTAAGGCTCTTTGGCTATGTCATCAATGGCTGAAAGGTAATCCTTCATGCATTGTCCGCTGTAGTCTCCGCTTATTTGCTCCAACCATTCCATTCCGAAACCGGGAAGTCCTCGGCGGTTAGGGGCTATGATGATGTAGTCGTTTGCCGCCATGATTTGGAAATTCCAACGGAAACTCCAGAACTGACTGACCGGGCTTTGTGGTCCTCCTTCGCAAAAAAGCAAAGTTGGATACTTTTTGTTTGGATTGAAATTTACAGGATAGATAACCCATGAGTGCATTTGCTTTCCGTCTGTTGTTGTCGTCCAGCGAGCTTCCACCTTACCTAACTTCAGTTGATTGAAGATGTGGTCGTTTTCATGACTGATTTGGGTAGCTTCTCCGTTTTCCGGATTTATCGCATAAATTTCGTCTGCATGACTGATGGAGTGGCGTTTGGCAAAGAGCTTGTTTCCGCAAGAAATGATTCCCGTATAGTCGTACATTCCATCGGTCAATTTCTTAACTTCGCCTTGGAGATTGGTTTTGTATATCATAGCAGTGGCATGCCACACTCCGGTAAAGTAAATTGTTTTAGAATCGTTTGCCCAACAGAATCCGTCTACACCGCTTTCAAACGATTCTGTAATAAAGCGTTTCTGGTTGTTGCTTAGGTCGAGAACACAAAGCCGATTGCGGTCGCTTTCGTATCCATCACGCTCCATGCTTTGCCAGGCTATATATTGTCCATCGGGGCTGAAAGCCGGATTCGTATCATAACCGGCCATCATATCCTGTCCATCGCTCTCTTTCCCTTGTAACTTACAAAGGTTTACGGTCTGTCCGTTCTCTATATTATATAGGTATATATCCGAGTCAGTGGAAATGCTGTAAGCCAATCCCGTTTTTTTGCGACAAGTATAGGCTATCATCTTTCCATCGGGACTCCACGCTAATTGCTCCATTCCTCCGAAGGGTTTCATGGGAGATTCGTAAGGCTCTCCTTCCAAAAGATCTTTCGCTTCGCCGAGTTGATTTCCATCAAAATTTGCAATATATGGGTGGGGAACAGTCTCAACCCATTCATCCCAATGTTTGTACATTAAGTCATTGACTATAATACCGGAAGCTTGGGGTAGATCCGGATAGAGGTCTACAGTTCGTTGACCATACTTTACTTGTGAGACAAATAGTATTTTGTCACCGGTAGGTGAGGGGGTAAAGCCTTCGATGTCTCCATCAAAATTAGAAAGCCTACGGCGCTCACTTCCATCGGGATTCATTTCCCAAATCTGATTTTTTCCACTCTCGCTGCTTAAAAAAGCAATTTTAGTATTGTCTTTTATCCATACAGGATTGCTTTCGCTGAACGCAGAGGTGGTCAACAACGTATTATTACTTCCATCGGCATTCATCACATAGATCACTCGGTGACTTTTATTGTGTTCTACGCTGTAATATGCTACAGTGTAGACAATTTTGCTTCCATCGGAAGATAATTGATAGTCTCCGATACGGCCCATTGCCCAAAGGGTTTCGGGAGTCATGATTCCGTTAGGAACAGTGAATTTTTCTTGCTTCTGTATAATAGGAGAAGCATTGCTCTCTTTGCTGTTCTCTTTATTGGTAACGCAGGATGAGAGAATCATGGCACTTGTCATAAAAAATATTGTTTTATTCACGTTGAAATTGATTGAAGGGTTATTTAATTAAAGTTTCGTAAGCTCAACTTTCTTGGAGATAAAGGAGTTAAAGCCTAATGTATTGCTTGCTTGTTTACCAAGCTATTGGTTTAAACTCTTAGATTTGAAGAGTCAATAAAATCTTTAACTCCTATAACTTTTTTGTAAGTTTCTATATGCGAAAGTGTAGAATTATTAATTTAAAACAAAATGAAGAATGGCGTTGCATGAATCAGCGTAGTCATTCTTCATTGTTTGTTATTGATAATCACTAGGGTTATCTTTTTCGCTGTTGCTGTTGTTGGAGTTTTTGCTGTTCTTCCACTTGTTTCTGCAATGCTTCGAGACGCGCCATCATACCACTCTGTTTTTTGGGTTTAAGCTTATTAGCTTCCATGCGTGCTTCAAGTTTGCATAGCAAAGCTTTGTCGTCTGTAGTTTTACGTAGTACAAACATAATGATGATACTGATTAATCCGGAGATGAAATAGTAGTAATTCAGGCCGGATGAATAGTCATTGAGGAGGAAGACAAACATGATAGGCATAGCATACATCATGATTTTCATTCCTGGCATTTGCTGTTGTCCCATGCTGTCATTTTGACGCATCATGTACCAAGTATTCAGAATATTGGTAATACAGAACAGTAAGCAGAAGAGGCTCAAATGATCGCCTATTAACCAAATGTCTGTACCCCAACTGATAATGTCGTCATAAGTGGAAAGGTCATTAGCCCAAAGGAACTTCTCTTGTCTCAATTCGATTGCATTCGGCACAAAATTAAAGAGAGCAATGTAAACCGGCATTTGGATAAGCATAGGCAAACATCCTCCTAATGGACTTACTCCGTAGCGACTGTAAAGAGCCATTGTTTCTTGATTCTTTTTCATGGCATCTTCCGGTTTTGGATATTTCTTGTTTATTTCTTCGATGTATGGACGAAGAACGCGCATTTTTGCCGAAGACATATACGACTTGTAAGTAGTTGGATATACGACAATTTTTACGATGATAGTCATTAATAAAAGAACAATACCCATAGAAAGTCCCCAACCAGAAAGCCAATCAAATAGGTTAATGGTAAACCATCGATTAATCCAACGAATGATAGGCCATCCAAGATATACAAGATTTTCCAATTCCGGATCTTTGTCTCCGTAAACAAAGTCATTGGTTGCTTGCAATGTCTTGAAATGGTTCGGCCCGTAGTAAAGTTGTAAGTTTGTTGGCTGTTTTCCGGTAGGATCGAAAAAAGCTTCCATGAAAGCTTCGTAATGTTTCAAATATTTATTTTTCTCCGATGTTCCTTCTTCTTTTTGCGGTTTGGAGAAAAGAACTGTACCATTAAAGTCTTGTTCTGCAATTAATACAGCAGAAAAGAATTGATTTTTAAACGCAATCCAATCTACAGCTGGTGCAACTTCTTCACGTTCTTCACTTGATTCACTCAAATGTTCAGTATCATCGTTTTTCAAGCGATAGGTAAGAGATGAGAATTGTTGCTCAAAGCTAAATCCTTTTTCTAATTGACGAGCATGTTGATACCATTCGATGTTCATATTTCGCACATCGGGAGCAAAAAAGTTTTGCATTCCATGCGCTTCAATGGTTAAATTCATCAAGTAGCGTCCACTAGGTAGCAGGTAATTGAAATCAATATATTGGTTTTCTCCTGCATTTAGACGCATAGTAACGGTACTGTCTGATTGATTAATTGGTTGGAAAAAAAGATCTTCCGTGAGAATGTTCTCTTTTTTTCCATTAAATCCGAATGTCATTTCAGAGTCTTTACCATCGAATAGTATAATAGGTTTACCATCCTGTCCGTTGTACTCGAACAATGTAGCTTTGCATACACGACCACCTTTGGTTGTGAGTTGAAGTTCAAGCAAATCATTTTTCAAGGTTACGAAAGATTCGTGCCCCTGACTAGCTTGGAAAAATGTTGAAGTAGAGTCATAGACGGTTGTGCTTTCTTCCATTTCAGCTATAGCCTTTTGCGCTTCTTTCTTTTGTTCTTCCAATAGGATAGAGTCTTGAATCTCACGAATTCGTGCTTGTTGTTCCGGAGTAGGTCGATTGTATATACTAAATCCGATTAGAACCAATCCTATCAAGGCAAATCCGATAAGGGTGTTTTTATCCATTCTTTTTCTTTTTTTATTGTTTTAAGTTTTATAATATTTTGTGTTCTTTGCGACAACTGACAAGCTACAAACTACTTTTTACATGAGAAATAAGCAGTTTGTAGCTTGTATGTACTTCAGTCAAAAAGACTCAGACAATTATTTGATAGCAGCTTTTATAAAAGCGAGAAATAGCGGATGAGGTTTAAGAACCGTACTGCCGTATTCCGGATGGAATTGTACACCAACATACCATTTATGAGTTGGAATTTCCATAATTTCAACTAAATCGGTTTCTGGATTCACTCCTACGCAAGTCATACCATTTTTTTCAAACTCGGCTTTGTATGCATTGTTGAATTCATAGCGGTGGCGATGACGTTCTTGAATGTGTTCTTTTTGATATGCATCAAAAACTTTGTTTCCTTGAGCTAAAATACATTCGTATGAGCCGAGTCGCATACTGCTCTCATTACCAATGAGATTTTTCTGTTCTTCCATTAAATCAATAATTGGATGGGGCGTTTTTTCATCCATCTCTTTGGAATGTGCATTGGCATATCCGAGAACATTGCGAGCGAATTCAACAGCCATCATCTGCATACCCAATCCTAAACCGAAAGTCGGAATGTTATGAGTACGGCAATATTGTGCAGCGATGAGTTTTCCTTCAATACCACGATCTCCAAATCCGGGACAAATAACAACTCCATCCATATTGCCCAACAATTCCTCTACATTGTTTTCATTAAGGTTTTCGCTGTAGATGAAGTTTACGTTAGCTTTGCGATCGTTGTATGTTGCAGCTTGTGAAAGAGATTCAGAAATTGATTTATAGGCATCTTGCAAATCGTATTTCCCGACAATCGCAATGTGTACTTCTTTAGTTGCATTATAACGGCGATTCAAAAAATCGCGCCAAGGTCCTAATGTCGGAGTCTCACCTACCGGAAGCCCGACTTTCTCTAATATAGTCGCGTCCAATCCTTGTTCTTGCATTTTGATAGGAACTTCATAAATAGTTGGAACATCCATAGACTGAACAACAGCCTTTTTATCAACATTGCAAAACAGAGCTACTTTATCACGCATGTCTTGCGTAATTTCATGTTCTGTTCGTAGAACGAGTATATCAGGTTGTACACCTAATGATTGTAGCTTCTGTACGCTATGTTGGGTGGGTTTGGTTTTCAACTCACCTGCAGCAGACAAGTATGGAACGTATGTTAAGTGTACAGATACGGCATTTCGACCTAGTTCCCATTTCAATTGGCGAAGACTTTCAATGTAGGGGAGTGATTCGATGTCGCCAACAGTACCTCCAATTTCGGTAATGACAAAGTCGTATTTATATTTAGTTCCCATTAATTTCACGTTACGCTTGATTTCATCTGTGATGTGGGGAACTACTTGTACTGTTTTTCCCAAATAATCTCCTCTACGTTCTTTATCTATTACTCCTTTATATATACGTCCGCTGGTAATGTTGTTTGCTTTAGTTGCTTCAATGCTGAGAAAACGTTCGTAATGACCAAGATCTAAGTCGGCTTGGTGTCCGTCTACTGTTACGTAACATTCTCCATGTTCATGGGGATTCAATGTACCAGGATCTATATTTATGTAAGGGTCAAATTTTTGGATGGTTACATTATAGCCCCTGGCTTGTAACAACTTTCCAATTGATGCTGAGATAATTCCTTTTCCTAAGGACGAGGCAACTCCTCCCGTCACAAAGATGTACTTAGTTTCTGCCACGATAATAATTATTAATGTTATAAATCGATTCTTAAATCACGTTGCAGTGTTTTCTTTTTCACTAACAAGCTGCAAAAGTACTAAAATGTGAGGAATGAAAAGCATATTCTACTCAAAAAACTTTCATAAAAAATGATGTTTTTATTTCTGTTCTACTTTTTAAGTAAAAAACAGAGTAAAATAAAAAAAAAGATGTAATTTTGCAAACTCATCTCACGAATAAAAACTACAATTCTGCTATGAATCTTAAGCATTTGACATTTTTATTATTTATTTTTTCTTCTATTTATTCTTTGGGACAAACGTTGCCTACATATACAAGTATTGAAAAAAAAATGAAGCATATTGTTTCTCAATATGAAGACTCTTTAAATCAGGTTATAACGAAATATACATCATCACATCCTTTGTTGGAGAACGAGAATTCTCTGAAACCTAATCCTCGTTACTATCGTTTGTTTTGCCCACCAACTTTATATTCATCTCCAATGAATGAGGTGTTAACTATGGGGGAAGAAACACAGGAACTTTATGTAACTGACGATTCTTTGCAGATGGCTTCTTTGGTTAGTGAGAATATAGGAGCAGAGGAACTTTCTAGAGAATATTGTATAGACAATGCCTTGCTGAATATGTATTTAAAGCATCCGGAATATATTTGCTATACAGAAGAGAATATTAAATCCAATAAAATAGGTGCCTCTGAAATTGCAAATGAATTGAAACCTACAGCAGAGATTCTTCCGAGTTTTGTTTCTAGTGAAAAAACAGTAACAAATCTTACCGGAACAGATCTGGTTGTGAAAAAACCGAACTTTTGGAAATTTTCTGGAAATACATCTTTGCAATTTACACAGAATTATATCTCCGGTAACTGGTCCGAGGGAGGTGAGAGTACAAATACTTTGATTTCTCGTTTAATTTTAGAAGCTGATTATGATGATAAACAACGTATTAAGTTTGAGAATGAGATGGATATCCATTTAGGGTTTACGACTGCTCCATCGGATACGGAACACAAATATAGAACTAATACGGATGTGTTTAAAATAAATTCTAAATTGGGTGTAAAAGCTGTTAATTCATGGTATTATACAGTCGGTATGACTATGACGACTCAACTCTTGCGAAACTATAAAGCGAACAGTAATGTTCTGCAATCTGCTATTTTTGCACCGTTGAAACTCAATTTCAATGTCGGTATGGATTACAGTAAAAAATATAAAAACGGTAAAATATCTGTAAACTTAGCTCCTTTGGCTTATCAGTTTACTTACGTAGGAAATCACGATGTTGATGAAACGCGTTTTGGAATAAAAAAAGGAAAGCGAGCATTGCATGAATATGGTTCGCAGATGACGATAAACAATGATTGGCAGATTTATAAAAACATTTCATGGCGTACCAAACTCTGGGCTTTTACCAATTATGAAAAGGTAGAGGCTTCATGGGAAAATACATTCGATTTTGCTGTAAGTAAATATCTTTCAACAAAACTCTTTTTGCATGGTCGTTTCAACGATGGTATAAAACGTAAGAAGGGATACAGCTATTTTCAATTTAAGGAATTACTCAGCTTTGGATTATCTTATAAATGGTAGGTTTTTGCTGCATAATTTCAGAAATAATATTAAAAAAGATAAAAAAGGAACTCGTTCGTTCCTATCTGATGTCTATTATTAAATTTAAAAGATTATATTTGCAGATGATTTTGCAGTGCAATATTATTTGTATTAGTAAAATCTACAGTTTTTTCTATTTTAACGAAAATTTTTGCTGTGAAGTACGGATTTTCGGTCATTCCAAAACGTTGGAATGATGAATACATACCATCAAACTTTGAATTAGACATAAGATTAAGAAAACGCTTCGCAGGGATGCGAGGCGTTTTTTATATTCTATTTAGTCTCTCTATAAATATAAAAAGTGAGACAAATATTTTCTATATAAATTCCATTCTTTTTCATAGCATGTTTGCTTAAATCTTATGTTCATTAAATAAAGTTTAATATTGAAACTTTATTATTTCTTTTTCTTTATCATCCGTTTTTTTTCTTTATCTTTGCGCAAAGAGTAAAAG
>JAFUNW010000273.1 GCA_017472905.1 Bacteroidaceae bacterium | reverse complement strand
TGTCCCCCTCTTCTGTGTCGGAATAGGCGCAATAAACTCCGATTTTGTTTCCAACGGCTTTTTCGGAGAAGATCTCTTTTCGAATCTGCTCGCAATTCTTTGCAATCAGACTGTTTGCAGCCTGTACGATGGTTTGTGTCGAACGGTAGTTCTGTTCCAGTTTGAAGAGTCGTGCATTCTGATATTGTTGCGTAAACTTCAGGATGTTGTCGATGTTTGCTCCGCGAAACGAATAGATGCTTTGTGCATCGTCTCCGACCACACAGATTTGCCGGCGCCGGTTGGTCAATTGCCAAACGATGCTGTGTTGCGCATGGTTGGTGTCTTGATACTCGTCCACGAGCACGTAGTGAAATTGTTCGCTGTATTTGCTACACACTTCGGGATGGTCGTTAAACAAAATGTAGGTGTAGACCAACAGGTCATCGAAGTCCATGACATCGGCTTGGCGACAGCGTTCCCAATACCGGCGATAAATGGTGTGAATTTCCGGCATTTTGGCTACTTCGTCCGCCTGGCGGATTTCTCGGTTTCGACCATATTCAGTGGGTAGAATCAGGCGGTTCTTGGCATTCGATATGTGTGATTGCACGACTCCCGGTTTGTAGGTCTTTTCGTCCAAGCCCATCTCTTTGATAATGCTTTTCAGGAGACTTTTTGAGTCGGAACTGTCGTATATCGTGAAGTTCGGAGTAAAGCCGATGTATGCCGATTCGATTCGTAATATTCGTGAAAATATGGAATGGAATGTTCCCATCCATAATCCGCCGGCTTGATTTCCAACTTGTCGTTGAATGCGCTCCCGCATTTCTCGTGCAGCCTTGTTGGTAAAAGTCAAAGCCAAGATAGACCAAGGCTTGTATCCTTGTTCCAATAGATAGGCTATTTTATAGGTGAGGACACGGGTCTTTCCGGAACCGGCTCCGGCTATTACCAAAAGGGGACCTTCGTTGTAGAGTACAGCAGCCCGTTGTCCTTCATTCAGTTCGTCTAAATAATTGATGGCCATGTATAATTCTGATTGCATTGTTTTGCAAAGATAATGCAATTCGGTTGAAGAACAAAAGATGGAGAAAAATTTCTTGAAGCGGCTTTTGGAAAATCTGCGGCTTGCTCCCAAAAATCTGTTGCCTTGCGGAGACTTTTTTGCTGGGCAGCAGATTCATTTCTGTTGGGCAGCAGATTGACTTTTATTGGGCAGCAGATTTTACTCCGCAAGGCAGCAGATTTTTGCCGGCAATCCGAAGCGGGAAAAAGGGCCTTTGGAAGCGAATGTACGGAACGCGCATGAACATTTCTGTCCGCTTGTTTGTTATGCTTTTGTCTGTATTGAAAAACGAATAGATACGATGAATTGTGTTTTAACCCTATTAATGAGTGGAATTATGAGTAGTTTAATGCCTAATCTTCCTTATGCAAACGATGCTTTGGAACCGGTAATCAGTAAAGAGACGATAGATTGCCACTACGGTAAGCACCTGCAAACTTATGTAAACAATCTGGAACGCTTTATTCAAGGTACGGAGTTGGAGAATCTGCCGCTTGAAGAGATTGTTGTGAAAGCTCCTTTGGGGGCCATCTACAACAATGCCGGCCAAGTGCTGAACCACAAACTCTATTTTTCGCAGTTCTCCCCCTATCCCCGTAGTTCGCAACCGGACGGGGAATTGGCCGAATGGGTGAATCGCGATTTCGGAAGTTTTGAAGGATTAAAGAAAAAGATGACCGATGCCAGTCTTGCCTTGTTTGGCTCCGGTTGGGTGTGGCTATGCATGGATGAAAACGGTAAATTGGTTGTGCTTTCCTGTGCTAACGGCGATAACCCTTTGCGTCAAGGGGCAACTCCCCTGCTTGGAATTGATGTTTGGGAACATGCTTATTACTTGGATTATCAGAATAAGCGTGCCGACCATGTAGCCAGCTTGTGGAACATCATTGATTGGGACATCGTAGCCGGACGAGCCAAGCGGTAGAATTGTTTTTAGAAATAAAAAAGCAGAGGTTAATCCTCTGCTTCGTATCCGATTTGTAAGGCTTGGATAGCTTTGCTGACTGCTTCTGTCTCGAACCCTCGTCAGATGGCGAAACGCATCAACTTGCCGTAGCGTTCGTAGGGCGAAGCGTTTCGGATGGAGGCATCTTTTGTTCTTAGTAACTCCTTCAAAATAGAGATGTACTCTTCTTCATCAATGGTTGTCATTGCTTCATTGATGTAAGTTGCCGGCAGGGCTTTTTGTTTCAGGGTCATTGCTATTTTGGCTTTTCCCCATTTGTTGAAGCGGTATTTATCATGAACGAATGCGCGGCAATAACGCTGTTCATCAATGTAGTTTTCTCGTATCAAGTGTTGTATAACTTCTTCTTGCTTCTCAACATCGCTCATCCCCCATTGCTTGAGCTTTTCCATTACTTCCGCTGAACAATGTTCACTCGCTGAACAATAGAACGAGGCTTTGGAAAGTGCCTCTTTTACTGTCAATTCTTTTTTATTCTCCATACCAATAATACCACCAATAGGTATCTCCAAATTTTCGCCTTGTATAGTTTGTCTTTTCTATTGCTCTGCTGTATTGGTTTTGTAGCGAATCAAACGCCGTGTATCGCCTTCTTGTATCCATGTCGATAAGTATTGTGTCGGGCTGCTCTCCCTCTTTTTTCTGATGGAGCAACAACGCCTCTTGATAGTGTCTCGGCAAAATTGTGTTCTCGTTGAAATCATAGAACTGTTTCATCGTTTTAACAAAAGCAGATAGTTGACGCTCCAATAGCAAGGCGCATAGATAATAGTCCAACACGTTGTGGTTTCCTTCCTCTTCTTCGTACAGCCTTTGCAAATATCGCGTGATAGTTTCCGTCTCTTTTTTGGGCATAGCCCCGATGAATTGGTAGATGTCCCGATTCGAAAATCCGGAAACAGAATAATCTTCGTTTTCAAACAGCAAGCCGTTAGCTCCATAGGTTTGGGGGTAGCAGAATATGGCATCTCCCAAAGAATCAGCCTGCGCAAGTGCATAATTGCGAAGGGTAGTCATAGAATGGTTATGGGTAAGTGATTTTTCTCCTACAAGAAGGGCTTTTTGCGGATTCTGTTCACGAATTGCTTGGGCTATCTTCAGTTCGTAATAGAACGTATCGTTGGAATTTCCCATGATACCTGTAGTACATGAAAGGAAGGTCAGTATGATGAAGTTGGGAATTAATATCTCGGTCAAAGTGTTTTTCTCTATTTGTTTTTTTTTGAACTGTTTTTGATAGATGTAGGCTGTGAAAATATAAATGACGGCTACAAGAATTGCTTGCCACCATTCCCAATTATATAAGAGAGTTTGTTTTCCATCAACAATAATCGGTTGTACATCTGTCAGCATGATTAAAGCTCCGAATGCCGGACAGAAAGACAAGGCGTGCCACTTTCCTTTGAAGCGCGTGAGGTAGTTTAATCCATATTGCGCTATCCAAAGGATGCATGTTAGAATGAGGGCTCCCCATAGCGGGTAGTAAACAACTTCTTTACCTGATTTAATAACATGTATAATGCGGAATAATTCGCTTTGCAGGAAATATAAATAGAAAAAGCTGAATAGCAAAAAATAAATACTGCATATCAATGCAATGATTGCAAAGCTTTTTTGTGTAGAGGGATATGGAGTCACGGAATAATGGAGGTTAAAAAATTAAGGAGCGGAATTCTATTTGACAGAAGTTTCCGCCCCTTTTAAATTTACAGTATTTGAATGAATGTATTAATTCTTCCTTTTGGCTTTCAATCTTCTCAAAACTACAACAGAACGTGCCGGAATGTAAAGTTTAAGCCATCCTTTACGTAATCTTCGGTACAAATTGTCGGAACAAGTATGATGGCTCATTGTGTCGTCTGTCAGTCCGAAACCTCCAAATGCAGGATTGTCGCTGTTCAAAACAACTTCGTATGTTCCTTCAGTAACCAAGAAACCGTAGTCGGTGAAAGATTTGTTTGGATGGAAGTTAAAAACGAATAAAAGGTCGTTACGCTTATATGCCAAAACCTGGTCATCATCGTTGTGCCATACCTCTTGAACTTCACTCTTTTGAAAATTTCTGACTCCCTTAATGAGTTTAATCATTGCTTTGTCAAAATCTCCCAAGTAGTGGTAGCACAACTCTTTATTGTCTACGAGATTCCATTGTCTACGGGCATATTTGTGCGACCATCCGTTTCCTTCACGTGGAAAGTCTATCCATTCGGGATGTCCGAACTCGTTTCCCATGAAATTCAAGTAACCGCCATTGATTGTGCTGGCCGTAAGCAGACGTATCATCTTGTGTAAAGCAATTCCTCGCGTAGCAGTATAGTTTTCGTCTCCCTTCTTGAAATGCCAATACATGTCGGCGTCAACGAGTCGGAAGATAATCGTTTTGTCTCCGACCAATGCTTGGTCGTGACTCTCTGCATACGAAATGGTCTTTTCGTCCTTTCTGCGGTTAGTGACTTCCCAAAATAAGCTACTGGGTTTCCAATCCTCATCAATCTTTTCTTTGATGGTTTTTATCCAATAGTCCGGAATATTCATGGCCATGCGGTAATCAAATCCGTAGCCTCCATCAAGGAATCTGGCGGCAAGTCCGGGCATTCCGGATACCTCTTCGGCTATTGTAATGGCGCGAGGATTAATTTCATGTATGAGTAAATTGGCCAAAGTCAGGTAACATATCGCATTGTCGTCTTGATTACCATTGTAATAGTCTCCGTAATTACAGAAAGCTTCGCCTAATCCATGACTATGGTAAAGCATAGAGGTTACACCATCGAAGCGGAATCCATCGAAGCGGAACTCTTCTAACCAATATTTACAGTTACTTAGCAAAAAGTGGAGCACTTCATTTTTTCCGTAATCAAAACAAAGTGAATCCCAAGCCGGATGTTCGTGTTTGTCACCAGGATAAAAATATTGGTTCGGATCTCCGGCAAAATTGCCCAATCCTTCAATTTCGTTCTTTACGGCATGGGAATGTACTATATCCATAATAACCGCTATGCCCATGCCATGAGCTTCGTCAATCAACTCTTTCAATTCTTCGGGAGTACCGAAACGTGAAGAGGGGGCAAAGAAGTTACTAACGTGATACCCGAAACTTCCATAGTAAGGGTGTTCTTGGATTGCCATAATCTGAATACAATTGTATCCATTGGCTGCGATGCGTGGTAAAACGTTTTCTCGGAATTCGCGATATGTGCCTACTTTTTCTTCTTGTGCTCCCATGCCGATGTGACATTCATAAATAAGCAAGGGATTTACGTTTGGACGGAAAGCACCTTTGTTTTTGAATCGGTATGGTTCTTCCGGCATCCAAACTTGCGCACTGAATATTTTAGTATTTTCATCTTGTACAACGCGGCGTGCCCATGCAGGTATTCGCTCTCCTTCTCCACCTTTCCAATATACTTTCAATTTATACAAATCACCGTGTTTCAGAGCTTTCAAAGGAAGTATAATTTCCCAAACACCCGATTTTTTTATCGGAATCAATCTGTATTCAGGAGATTCTTTCCAATCGTTGAAGTCGCCAATTAAATAAATTGCTGTTGCATTAGGGGCCCATTCTCTGAATATCCATTCTTTAGGATACTTCTGTAAACCGAAATAGAGATGTCCTGTAGCGAAATCTGAAAGCAATGGTTTGCGGTTGTTAGTCAGTTCTGAAATTTTATGGAGCACATGTTGATGGCGTCCATTGATGGCCTCTTCGTATGGTGCGAGCCAAGGGTCATTTTTGATAAGGTTTAATTGATTATCCATACCGCTTGTAATTTTGTATAGTTAGATTATGCCAAAACTTTTACGATGATTTTCTTTACACCGGTTTCAGAAATGCCGGGGGCATGTCCGTCTTGTGGGAAGAAGATAGCAAACATTCCCGGTTTTACGGCAAAATAATCTTGTGACAAGCCGGGAAAGAATGTGATGTCCTTTTCTGCATTGTA
>JAFUNW010000272.1 GCA_017472905.1 Bacteroidaceae bacterium | reverse complement strand
GCCACGTTTTGCTGGTCGGAGGTGAAATAGAATCAGCGCAAGGAGAAGAGCAAACCATTGTGGCCAAAACATCCGGCATCGTATCGTTCGCCCAACCATTGACAGAGGGGAAACAAGTTTATACACAAAATACGTTGTTGACTATTTCTGCACGAAACCTACAAGACGGAGATCCAGCCGAACGAGCACAAATCACGTATGAAGCAGCTCGAAAAGAGTATGACCGGGCTGTCAATCTAATCAAAGACAAACTTATTTCGGAAAAGGAATTCATTCGCATTCAGGAAGCTTATGAAAATGCCCGCATAAGTTACAATGCCATCGTAGCCAAAGACAAGGATAACGGAGCGGCCGTTCATTCTCCGATAAACGGATATATCAAAAACTGCCTGGTCAACGAAGGGGACTATGTAAACGTTGGACAACCACTTATATTGATTACACGCAACAACCGACTATATCTGCGCGCCGATGTTCCTGAGAAACATTATGCTCTGTTAAACAAAATCACTTCAGCCAATTTCCGTACCTCATACAGCGAACAGGTCTATACACTCCAAGAATTGAACGGGAAACTGCTCTCTTACGGACGAGCATCCGGCAAAACGCCGTTCTACATTCCGGTGACCTTTGCAATGGACAATCAAGAAGGACTATTTCCCGGTTCCTATGCCGAAGTGTATCTATTGTCTGAAGAGATACCCAACGTATTATCCGTTCCACATACAGCCTTGACAGAAGAACAGGGTGTCTATTTCGTCTACATTCAACTTGATGATGAATGTTACCAACGAAGAGAAGTAAAAATCGGATTGGACAACGGGAAAGAGGTTCAACTGCTCTCCGGGATACATGCCGGAGAACGTGTGGTAACCCAAGGAGCTTACCATGTCAAGTTGGCCTCCATAGCCAAAAGCATACCGGGACATTCACACGAACATTAATCTTTCACTGAAACAGAAGATACCACTATGCTGAATAAAATCATATCTTTTTCCCTACACAACCGGCTGTTGGTGTTGATAAGCAGCATCCTTGTGCTGATAGCCGGAATATATACGGCCCATCGTACCGAAATAGATGTATTCCCCGACCTGACTGCTCCAACCGTAGTTGTCATGACCGAAGCAAACGGCATGGCCGCAGAAGAGGTTGAACAATTGGTTACCTTTCCCATCGAAACTGCGGTAAACGGTGCGACTCATGTACGAAGGGTACGCTCCTCTTCTACCCATAGTTTCTCCATCGTCTGGGTTGAATTCGACTGGGATACAGACATCTACCTTGCTCGCCAAATTGTTTCGGAGAAGCTCTCGCTGGTAGCCGAAGAACTTCCGGACAATGTCAACCAACCCACATTGGGGCCACAATCTTCCATTTTGGGTGAACTGATGATTATCGGACTAACCTCCGATAGCACCTCCATGCTTGATTTGCGCACCATTGCCGATTGGCACATTCGTCCGCGCTTACTCTCGATGGGAGGAGTTGCACAGGTTTCAGTCTTGGGAGGAGACATCAAAGAATACCAGATATTGCTTGACCCCATCCGCATGAAACACTATGAGGTGACACTCGGTGAGGTTTTAACTGCCACACGAGGCATGAACATCAATGCCAACGGAGGGGTCATCTACGAATACAGCAATGAATATATCGTACGCGGCATTCTTTCTACCGACAAAGAAAGCCAACTGGCACGCACCTTTATTAAAGAATACAACGGTCACCCCATTACCCTTGAAGACATTGCAGAAGTGCGCATCGGTGCACAAGAGCCGAAATTGGGTGTGGCTTCCGTAGAAGGGAAAGCAGCTGTTTTGCTGACGGTAACCAAACAACCCAAGACAGGAACTTTGGAATTGACTGAACGAATCGACCGGACATTAGAGGAGCTGAAAGAGGGGCTTCCTGCTGACATCCGATTCTCTACCGACATATTCCGACAATCACGCTTCATCGACAGCTCCATCGGAAATGTACAAGACTCCCTATTCGAAGGAGCCATCTTCGTAGTCATTATCCTCTTCCTCTTCCTTGCCAATGTACGTACAACCTTCATCTCATTGGTAACCCTCCCCCTCTCCCTGCTTTTCTCCATATTGGCATTGCATTACATGGGGCTGAGCATAAATACCATGAGCTTGGGAGGTATGGCCATTGCTATCGGTTCGCTGGTAGACGATGCCATTGTGGACGTAGAAAACGTATGGAAACACCTTCGAAAGAACAAGCAACTTCCTCGCGAAAACCAACGCTCCACCCTTGATATCGTGTTCGAAGCCAGCCGCGAAGTTCGTATGCCCATCCTGAACTCAACCCTCATCATTGTCGTGAGTTTCATACCCTTATTCTTCCTCTCCGGCATGGAAGGTCGCATGCTGATACCGTTGGGCATTGCATTCATCGTTGCATTGGCTGCCTCCACGCTTGTAGCCTTAACGCTGACTCCGGTGCTCTGTAGCTACCTGCTCAACAAATCTTTCTCCGAAAAACAACCCAAAGAATCTTTCATTGCCTTGTGGTTGAAGAAATATTATAAGAGTTCTTTGAAATGGTCTCTCCAACATAAGAAAGGAGTATTGGGAGGAACCATTGCACTCTTTTTAATCGCACTCATCGGATTCTTTACGTTGGGAAACAGCTTCCTGCCCTCGTTCAACGAAGGTTCGTTCACCATCAACATCAGTTCACTTCCGGGCATTTCACTGGAAGAAAGCGATCGCATCGGTCGCCGAGCTGAAGAATTACTGCTTTCTGTCCCGGAAATCATTACCGTAGCCCGTAAGACCGGACGTGCCGAACTGGACGAGCATGCCTTGGGAGTAAACACATCCGAAATAGAAGCACCGTTTGAATTGAAAGAACGCTCCAGAAACGAAGTCATGGAAGAAGTACGTGAAAAGCTATCGACAATAATTGGAGCTAACATTGAAATCGGGCAACCCATCAGCCATCGCATAGACGCCATGCTGAGCGGCACCAAAGCCGGTATAGCCATTAAACTATTCGGAACCGACCTCAACAAAATGTTCGCACTCGGCAACCAAATTAAGGAAACCATTTCCAGCATCGATGGTATCGTAGACTTGAACGTAGAGCAACAAATAGAGCGACCGGAACTGAACATCATTCCCCGCCGGGAGATGTTGGCCAAGTACGGCATATCACTCCCCGAATTCTACGATTTCGTTTCAGTAAACATGGCCGGAGAAATTGTTTCGCAAGTCTACGAAGAGGGAAAGACATTCAACCTCACCGTACGCGCTCAAAAAGAGAGATACGACAACATTGAGAAAATACGCAATTTATTGATTGATACACCACAAGGAAAAATACCATTGAGCAATGTAGCCGATGTTGAGTCTCGCATGGGCCCCAACACCATCAGTCGAGAAAATGTAAAACGTAAAATAGTCATCTCTGCCAATACCTCCGGACGCGACCTAAGGGGAGTGGTCAACGATATTCGTGAACAAATATCCAAAGAAATTACACTTCCTGAAGGTTACCACATTGAATACGGAGGACAATTCGAGAGCGAACAAGCAGCTTCCGCCACCCTGCTGTTGACTTCCCTCCTCTCCATTACCGTCATATTCCTTTTACTCTACATGGAATTCAAGAATGCACGAGAAAGCGGTATCATCCTGCTAAATCTTCCGCTAGCCTTGATTGGAGGAGTCTTTTCGCTACTGGTTACCACCGGAGAAATAAGCATCCCGGCTATCATCGGATTCATCTCCCTCTTCGGTATAGCCACCCGAAACGGCATGTTGCTCATCAGTAATTACAACCAACTGCGTTCACAAGGAAAAGATCTCTATGACAGCGTCATCGAAGGGTCGTTGGATCGCCTAAACCCCATCCTGATGACAGCCCTGTCTTCTGCCTTAGCCATGATACCCCTGGCTGTAAATGGAGATTTACCCGGCAATGAGATTCAAAGTCCGATGGCCAAAGTTATTTTGGGAGGTCTGCTCAGTTCTACTTTCCTCAATGGATTTATCATCCCCATCGTCTATCTCTTAATAAACCAACATCGCAAAGAAAACAACCCTAATCCTCAACAAACTGCACAATGAAAAAAACAATCCATACCCTCGGTCTGCTTGTAGGACTCTCCCTTTCGGTTTCCGCACAAGACAATGCCATCGACCACGTATTGCAAAGCATCGAAGAAAACAACATTCAGTTGAAGGCTGCCCGAGAAGAAAAGAAAGCCCTTACCCTGGAGACTTGTTCCGAAAACAATTTGGAAGACCCATCGGTTGCCTATAGCTATCTCTACAACAGCGAGAATAGCGGGGTGCAACAAAGTGAACTGACGGTAGTGCAGTCAGTCGATTTTCCTACGACCTATGCAGCCCGTAAAAAGAGCAACCGCCTACAAGCGGAGAATTTCCAACAACAATACGAGATTCTTCGCCGAGAAACATTGCTGCAAGCCCGTTTGTTGTGTATCGACTTAATAGCACTCAATCAACAAAACGAAGTGTTGAAAACATTGACAACACACGCCGACAGCCTGGTCGAATTATACGAGAAACGAGTATGTTTAGGCGAGGCCAATATCCTCGAATTAAACCGCATAAAGATGGAACGAATGGCCCTCCTGACAGCACAGGCTGACAACGATGCATCCCATCGGTCCGCCTTACAAAATCTTTTGGCCATGAATGGAAACAAGCCTATCACATTTGAAGCTACCCGATATCCGAATCTACAGGAATTACCTCCCTACGAAACGTTGCGTAGCGAATTACTGCCGATCAATCGGGAAGTACTGCAAAGTCAAGCAGAAAAAAAGGTGGCAAGCAAACAACTGAGCGTACATCGAATGGGGTGGCTTCCGAAGTTGGAAATCGGATACCGAAGAAACACTTCCCCCGGAGAAGAGTTCAACGGCTTTATCGTGGGAGGAAGCTTGCCCATATTCAGCAACAAGAACAAGGTGAAAGCGGCCCGCGCCAGAGAACTCAGTGCCGAACTTAAAGAGCAAGAAATCGCTCTGCAAATCGAAGCCTCCCTACAATCGCGCTACAACGAAGCCCAACAACTCCGCAAAGCAATGGAGGGATACGATTTGAAACTGATTGAAGAAACCTATACCCTATTGGGGAAAGCATTGCTCAACGGTGAACTATCCCTTCCGGAATACTACATCGAAGCCAATGCCGTAGTACAACAAAAGAAGAGCTACATCGAATTGGAGAATCGATACCAACGCCTCATCGCTGAAATCTATGCAGACAAAGATTTAACCCCAATCGACCATTGAACTTTTTTTGAGCCTAGGAGTAAAAACCAAATGTTTTGCTTGCATATTTAGCAAACTATAGGCTCCAACTCCCAGGCTCAAAGAGCCGCTAACTCCTTTAACCCCTATTACTCCTTCGCAACTTGCGAAACTTAAGTAATTTACTCTCCGGAAGTTCTAAAAGGTAACGCCGGCAATCCCTCGCCATTGATTAGATTCGGCATGGCCAGTTCGTCCCATGCGAAGCGTACGCTTCCCGAGGGGTCAAGGCGTTCGTGCGTCAAAACGACCCTGTTTTCTTCAATGTAGGCCGATTGCGGTTTACTATATCGTCCGTTGTTCAGCTTCACGGTAAACCAGTCGGGTGCTTTCCCATCGCTCGTTTTCAATCCTCCATAAGTGTGGTCGAACTCAATGACTACCTTTTTGCCTTCCACCTTGAGACTCTTGTAGGTTGGTCCGCAGAAGACAGTCTCCGTTTTGCCGTAGTCTTTGGCCAGAGCCAAGCGTGCCAAACGTTCGCCTACCGTCCATTTATACGAGGGGTGAATATCCTTGACGTTGTCTACCAGGTCGGTTGTTACGACCATACCGGTCTTCGGTATTTGCAGGCAACGAGTTTGCTCTTCCCAAAAACGTGGCAGAGCGTCCCATGCGTTGGCTACGAAGTCGCCCCTACGGGTCGAATAGGTGTACGGCGAGATTTGCACGTAATAGAAAGGCAACGCATCGTCCTTCCAGGCCTTTCGCCAACACTCGATGAGTGTTTTTTTCTTGTCGTAGTAGTTGTCCGTAGGCCCCAAATCAATCAAGTTCGATTCGCCTTGATACCACAAGAATCCTTTGAGCGTGAAAGGAATCATGGGTTCCACCATCTTGTAGAAGCGTTCTCCGACACGATGACCATCTATTTTATGTTCCTTAAGCTTCTCTTTGAAAAGGGGCGATTCGGCGTATGCCTCTTCGGGTGTCCACGTCTCTATGCGCGTGCCTCCCCAAGAGGTTGAGATGATGCCTACAGGCACATCCAATTCCTCCACCAATCTCTTTGCGAAGAAGTATCCGGCTGCCGACATCGGGGCCAGCGTCTCTTGACTGAGCGTCTGCCATCCGTTCGAGGGCAGCGTGTCGCTCTTCAGCTCTTTCTTTACATACATCAGGCGAATAATGGGGCTATTGGCTTGTTCGAACTCCTCTTTCAGGCGGTTGGGATTCCCCTTCTTTGCCTTGGCATACTTCGGGTGGTTGTTCATGGAGTACTCCATGTTCGATTGTCCGGAAGCCAGCCACACCTCGCCAATCAATATATTCTTCAGGCGAATGGTATTTTTCTTTCCGCGTACGGTCATTTGCTGAGGTTTGTGAGTCGCCTTGAGTTCGTCCAGTTGTACACTCCAACGCCCTTGCTCATCAGCTACGGTTTTCTTCGTTTGGCGTTGAAACTTCACGATTACTCGCTCTCCCGGAGCTGCTTCGCCCCAAATGTTCACTTTTTTGCCTTGTTGAAGCACCATGTTGTCGCTGATTACTTTAGGTAGGGTTACTTGCGCCACCATCAGCAGGGGAAGCGCCATCCATAAAATGAATAAGACTGTCTTTTTCATGTCTGTATGTTTTTATATTTGTTACGTTGTTCAAGTTACAAGGTCGGGATAAATCGCTTGACCTCTATCTCCCCAAAAAACGAAGCAACTATCTCTTTACTCTATATCCGTTTTCGAATGCTCATTCTCATAGGATTTACCATGACTGTGATAGTCATTATTTTCGATTGGCGAGTTGCAAGTTGGTTGTATCTCCGTCTATTGGGTAATAGAAATTTCCATGTCCGGTTCTTTCTCCATTTAAGAAATCTCCTTTATATATATGTGTACAGCGATTTTTGTGAAACCAATAATAAGTACCTTTTCCGGTTCGTTCACTATTCACGAAAGCTCCGGTGTACTTGCCCTCTAAATATCCGAAATTATCATACCAATAGTAACTGCCTGTTCCATGCCGTTCGCTTTCCTTATACGTTCCGCTGTATACCAACTTATATGCTTTCTTTTTATGTTGTATACATTCTCCGTTTTTTCGGTATGCTTTGGTCAAAAAGGTGTATTTCTTATACAAGACGCCTTTCCCATGAAAATGTCGTGTACTGCGTTTCCCCTCTCTGAAATCCTTGTATTCTCCTTTGTATACGAGGTCTTCCTCATAGTCGTTCGTAAAATAAAATTCAAAATAGTTGGCGGGCTTACCTATGTTACGCCCATATACGATGCGTTCGCCATTTAAAGTCTTTTGGTTGAGAAAATATTCACCGGCAACAGAAGTGAGAAAACAGATGGCCCCAAACACAAGGTATGTGAACGAAACCTTGTAATTTCCTGAAATACAAAGACCAATGATAGACATTATCCCCAAGATAAGTAAATACCATTCATTGTATTCTCCTTTTATGAAAAACGAGATGTAGACACCGATAAACAGAAGTCCGAAGAGGATGGCGCATATGATGTGTGGAGACAAGTTTGATCGTGTGTGTGTGTTAACTTCCTCAGAGGAGGCCGGAGAGGTTGCCGGTTTTTCAGAGGAAACCGGAGAGGTTGCCGGTTTTTCAGAGGAAGCCGGAGAGGTTGCCGGTTTTTCAGAGGAAACCGAAATTTCAGAAAGAGCGGAAGCACCTTTACGTTGAAAGATCGTAATTCCTTCCGCTTGTATGCAAGCTCGTATATATTTGTCATCAAATTTGACAAGTTTTAATAAGTAAGGTAAATTCAGATTGTCAAGTTCGTGACTCATTTCTACGATTGCAGACGGAGTCAAGTCATTTCCGGATAAGGCAATGTTGTATTCCGAATTGGGGCGAATCGTTTTGTCTTGAAAAGAAGCGTCATATATGGTGGCAGAATCCACTTGGTCTTTTTGTTCGAACAATTGGCAAATTCGTTCAATTTCTTTAAGAGAAAATGGGAACGCCTGCTTTTGATAAGTTGCGATTTCTTCAGGGAAAGCTTCATTCCATAATTCTTCTTTACCTACACCTAGCTCAATTATTGTCTTTCCTTTAAAATGAAGTGTTTCTAGAGGCAAGGAGTTTCTTAAGATATTTTCTAGTTTTTTTGAATGCTTCATCACTCGGATGTTTATCTCAAAAGCTTTTTCTTTCAATACATATAGAACGAACACCCCTTCTTCCGGCTCGCAATAAGAGAGCTGTGAAAAACTGGCTTTCAGTACGGGGGTAAATGAATCATTGAGGTATTTGATGATAAGCATTCCATCCCCAATGAAGACAATGGGTTTGCCCGCTAAAAACTTGAAGAAAATATAATAACCCATAGACACAAACACCGGAATGATTATAAGCAACATGTAGACTGCAATGTTATAGAACAGACATAATAATCCGCCCATAATTATAAAAATGAATACGTATAATCCCAAAGCGAGGATACTCTGATTTGAAATTCGAAAAATGTGTTTTTTGTACTTTTTCTCTGTATCCTGAATTGCGTGCGACTCAGCCACTTTTACTATGAAAAAAGTGATGATAAATGGAAGTACGACAGCTGCTATAATGAGTGTAGGAATCATGTCTGTATTTGTATGTTTGATTGATTAATTTTGCAAAAATAAAAAATCCTCCCGTCATCAACAAATATCGGGAGGATTTTTATTCTTACTATGCACAACTATAATGCTCAAGTCTTTAAAAGAGTATGATTCGCATTTGTCACAGTTGGGGCACTACAGAGAGAGCCATGACGGAGATATGGCAATTCGGATATTTCCGATGGATGGCCCGTATGCAAGAGATGAGGGTTGATCCGGTTGTGACGACATCATCTAATAGAAGGAGATGTTTTCCCTGAAAGTCATAAGTCGGATTCGCCATGAAAATATCTTTAGAGTTTTCCCAACGGGCCAGTTTCTTTAATCTGGTTTGTGTCGGATTGTCTACGACACGAAGCAGTATGTTTGTATTCATCGGGATGCCGCTCTCTTGGGAGATGCCTTGCGCAATAGCTTCGCATTGATTATATCCCCGTTTTTTCAATCGTTCTTTCGATAACGGTATGGGGACGATGCAATCTATGCCTTTCCAAAATGCATGTTCTTTCCCGATGTGCGAGACAATGCATGTTCCCATGTAGTGTGCCAAAGATTGATTTCCGTAATATTTCAATTCATACAAGATGTATCGAAAGGGAGCCTCTTTGCTATAGTAGAAATATCCCGTAGCCTGCTCCATGTTCGATTCGCTCCAAAACCGTTGCACCAATTGGTTTTCCGGATTCAGATGAAAGAATGTCCTGGGTAATTGAAGCATGCAATGAGTGCAGACATGGTCTTCGTTGACTAATCTTCTGTTGCACGAGACGCATTTCTTCGGAAAGAAAAGTTCAACTAAAGTATGTAGACCATGCCGAAGCCATTGCCATTTCTCACTCATGGTTAGGGGAAGCGTTACGAAGCAATAGCTGGCGGAATTCAGGGGGATAAGGAGTTTCAAACTTCATGAGTTCGCCGGTTACGGGATGGTAGAAACAGAGCTTAAACGCATGAAGGCACAATCTGCCGATAGGATCGGCTCCGTCTCCATATTTTGTGTCTCCCATGACGGGATGTTTTAAGTCCTGCATGTGTACCCTGATCTGATTCTTTCTGCCGGTTTCCAAATCCAGTTCAATCATGGAATACCCGTTGGCCCGCTTGATGGTCGTATAATGGGTGATGGCTTTGTCGCCGCCATTGTTAGACAAGCTGGAGTAGGTGACATACATTTTGTTGTCTTTCAGCCACGAAGTGACGGTTCCTTTGTCTTGCTCCATCTCTCCGGAGACAACGGCTACGTATCGTCTTTCCGTAACGATGCGACTCCAATTGTCTTGAAGTTTTTGCTTGGTTTTCTCATCCTTGGCAAAGACCATCAGTCCCGAAGTGTCTTTGTCTAATCGGTGTACGATGTAGACTCTTCTTTGCTTTGAACTGCGCTGAACGTATTCGTTCAATATACGGTGGGCGGTGCGTTCTTTCTGCTTCTCGGTTCCGATAGAGAGCACTCCTTCGCGCTTGTCGATTACGATGAGGTAAGCATCTTCGTAAACCAGTTTCAACAAATTGCTACGAAATTCCTTTTGTCCCCGTTGCTTGGTCATCTGCACAGACATGCCGGGAGTCAAGATGAAATTGTATTGGGTAACAATCTTTTTGTTAACCAATATGGTACGATGGGTCAGCAACGATTTCACTTTGTTGCGGCTCATGTTTCCTTTTTGCATAAGAAATTCCATCAATTCAATCGGAGCCGTAATGCGAGGGAAATTTGTATATTGCTCGGCTTTTCGTGCATTTATTTTTGACGGGGAGGCTTGGTTGTTTCTCATTTTGTTTATTCTTCGTTTCCGGATTTCTTTACTCTTTTTTCCAATAGCACCACATTTTCCACATGTTGTGTGTGAGGGAACATGTCAACAGGTTGTACAGCCACGACCTGATAATCTTCATCCAACAGCGACAAGTCGCGTGCTTGGGTGGCCGGATTGCAGCTGACATATACGATTCGTTGGGGTGACGCAAACAGGATGGCTTTAATGACATCCGTATGCATACCTGCTCTTGGGGGGTCGGTGATGATAACGTCCGGACGTCCATGCTGCTTGATGAAGTCGTTCGTCAAGATGTCTTTCATGTCTCCTGCATAAAAGAGGGTATTCTCTATGCCGTTGATGGCAGAATTGACTTTGGCGTCTTCAATGGCTTCCGGTACATATTCGATACCTATGACCTTTTGAGCCTGCCGACTGACGAAGTTGGCAATAGTCCCCGTCCCGGTATAAAGGTCGTACACCAATTCTTTTCCGGTAAGTCCCGCGTACGCGCGTGCGACCTTATATAGATTGTATGCTTGCTCGCTATTGGTTTGGTAAAACGATTTGGGACCTATTTTGAAGCGGAGTCCCTCCATTTCTTCAAAGATATGGTCTTTCCCTTGAAATACATTTACCTCCAAGTCGGTAAACGTATCGTTGCACTTATTGTTTATGACGTATAGCAAAGAGGTGATTTGCGGGAACCTATCAGCAATGTGTTTCAAAAGCCCTTTCATTTGCGTTTCGTCTTTATCTGAAGTGATTTTACATTGCAACAACACCATCAATTCTCCTGTCGAGGAGGTACGAATCATGATGTTTCGCAGCAACCCTTCTTGTGTTCGCAAATTGAAAAAAGCGAGGTCATGCTCGTAGGCGTAGTCGCGCATGGCATTGCGGATTTGGTTGCTGATATCATCCTGTAACCAGCATTTCTCGATAGCCAATACTTTGTCGAAAGCTCCGGGTATATGAAATCCAAGTGCATTCATCTGCTCATAGGTGACATCCTGTTTTACCTCCTCTTCGGTCAGCCATCGTTTATTACTGAATGTGAACTCCAATTTGTTGCGATAGAACTGTTGCTTTTCAGAACCCATGATTGGAGAAATTGGGGGTAAAGCTACCTTGCCAATCCGTGTCAGATTGTCGGTAACCTGCTTTTGCTTGTATTTTATCTGCTCTTCGTAAGGGAGGCATTGCCATTTACATCCTCCACAAACCCCAAAGTGTTGACAAAACGGGACGGCACGTTGGGGGGAATATGTATGAAAATGAGTAGCAACCGCTTCTGCATAATGATGTTTCTTGCGTTTGATTTGCAAATCCACTACATCACCGGGTACGACATAAGGGACAAAAATCACCAAATCGTTTACTTTTGCTATGGCTTTTCCTTCAGCGGCAACATCTGTTATTGTTACGTTTTCCAATAAAGGAAGTTCTTTTTTCTTTCGAGACATTCTTGGTCAATCTAATAAATTTGTGGCAAATTTACTACTTTTTATTTTATTCTTTCGATAAAGAAGAGATAAAAAGTTTCTCTACGCAACTAAAATGAAGAATGCGATGCTTTTCATGTGATTTTTGTGCGTAATTATTTTAGAGATTCGTCTTTTTTATATAGCTTTGCGGTCATTAATACATTTAAGTTTATTATCATTAACTCTAAAGATTAGTTAAAAATGAGTGAAAAAAGAGTCTATACTTTCGGCAACGGACTAGCCGAAGGAAAAGCGGACATGCGAAATCTGTTAGGTGGTAAAGGTGCAAACTTGGCAGAAATGAACCTTATTGGTGTGCCGGTTCCTCCCGGATTTACCATTACTACAGATGTATGTAATGAATACTACGCAGAAGGAAAAGAGAAAGTAGTAGCCTTGTTGAAAGACGATGTGCTGAAAGCTGTGGCAAACATTGAAACTTTGATGAACTCAAAGTTTGGCGATACAGAAAATCCCCTGTTGGTTTCAGTACGTTCAGGAGCTCGTGCTTCCATGCCGGGAATGATGGATACCATCTTGAATCTTGGATTGAATGACGAAGTCGTAGAAGGAATGATTCGCAAGACAGGCAATGCCCGTTTTGCATGGGATTCATATCGCCGTTTCGTACAAATGTATGGAGACGTAGTGTTGGGTATGAAACCGGTAAACAAAGAAGATATCGATCCGTTTGAAGCCATTATCGAAGAGGTAAAAGAAGCCAAAGGCGTTAAATTGGACAACGAGCTGGAAGTAGAAGACCTGAAGGAATTGGTAGCTAAATTCAAAGCAGCAGTAAAAGAACAAACCGGCAAAGACTTCCCGACCGATTCTTACGAACAGTTGTGGGGAGCCATCTGTGCTGTGTTCGACTCTTGGATGAACGAACGCGCCATCTTGTATCGTAAGATGGAAGGAATTCCTGCCGAGTGGGGTACAGTCGTAAACGTACAAGCTATGGTATTCGGAAACATGGGTGAAACCTCTGCAACCGGAGTTTGCTTTAGCCGCGATGCCGGAAACGGAGAAGACCTGTTCAATGGAGAATATTTGATTAATGCACAAGGTGAAGACGTTGTAGCCGGTATCCGTACTCCACAACAAATCACCAAGATCGGTTCACAACGTTGGGCTGAACGTGCCGGTATCAGCGAAGAAGAACGCGTTGCCAAATATCCTTCTATGGAAGAAGCTATGCCTGAAATCTACAAAGAACTGGATGAACTTCAAACCAAATTGGAAAACCACTATAAGGATATGCAAGATATGGAGTTTACTGTTCAAGAAGGAAAACTTTGGTTCCTCCAAACTCGTAACGGTAAACGTACCGGTGCTGCTATGGTGAAGATAGCTATGGACCTTCTTCGTCAAGGAATGATTGATGAGAAGACAGCCCTTCTCCGTTGTGAGCCCAACAAACTCGATGAATTGTTGCACCCCGTATTTGACAAGAAAGCTCTTGCCGGTGCTAAGGTGTTGACACGCGGTCTTCCTGCATCTCCGGGTGCAGCATGCGGTCAAATCGTATTCTTTGCCGATGATGCTGCAAAATGGGCTGAAGATGGAAAGAAAGTAATCATGGTTCGTATTGAAACTTCACCGGAAGACTTGGCAGGTATGGCCGTAGCAGAAGGTATCTTGACAGCTCGTGGTGGTATGACCTCTCATGCTGCCGTAGTAGCTCGCGGTATGGGTAAATGTTGCGTTTCCGGTGCCGGCGCATTGAACGTAGATTACAAAGCACGCACCGTAGAAGTAGATGGCGTACTCCTGAAAGAAGGCGATTTCATCTCTTTGAATGGAACAACCGGTGAAATTTACAACGGTAAGGTAGAAACCAATGCAGCCGAAGTATCCGGAGATTTCGCAGACTTGATGGCTCTTTGTGAAAAATATACCAAATTGGTAGTACGTACCAATGCCGACACTCCGCATGATGCACAAGTAGCTCGTAATTTCGGAGCCGTAGGTATCGGACTTTGCCGTACAGAGCACATGTTCTTCGAAGCAGAGAAGATTGTAGCCATGCGCGAAATGATTCTCTCACAAGACGCAGAAGGCCGCAAAAAAGCATTGGCAAAACTGTTGCCCTATCAGCAAGCTGACTTCTACGGAATCTTCAAGGCAATGGACGGATGTCCGGTGAACGTACGTTTGCTCGATCCTCCTTTGCATGAGTTTGTACCCCACGATTTGAAAGGTCAGGAAGAAATGGCCAAAGCAATGGGTGTAACCGTTGAATACATCCGTCAACGTGTAGAAAGCCTCTGCGAAGCAAATCCGATGTTAGGTCATCGCGGTTGCCGTTTGGGTAATACCTATCCGGAAATTACACAGATGCAGACACGCGCTATCTTGGGTGCAGCCATTCAATTGAAGAAAGAAGGTGGAAACCCAATGCCGGAAATCATGGTTCCGTTGACCGGTATCTTATACGAGTTTGAAGCACAAGAGACCGTAATTCGTTCAGAAGCTGCAGCCTTGTTTGCTGAAGAAGGCGTAGAAATCGAATTCAAAGTAGGTACAATGATTGAAATCCCGCGTGCTGCCTTGACTGCTAATCGCATTGCTTCACGCGCAGAATACTTCTCATTCGGTACAAACGACTTAACTCAGATGACATTCGGTTACTCTCGCGATGACATTGCTTCCTTCTTGCCTGTATATTTGGAAAAGAAAATCTTGAAGGTAGACCCCTTCCAAGTACTCGACCAGAATGGAGTAGGCCAGTTAGTAGAAATGGCTGTAAACAAAGGCCGTTCAGTTCGTCCGGAATTGAAGTGCGGTATTTGTGGCGAGCACGGAGGAGAACCATCTTCAGTGAAGTTCTGCCACAAGGTAGGTTTGAACTACGTCAGCTGTTCACCGTTCCGCGTGCCCATCGCACGTTTGGCTGCTGCGCAGGCTGCTGTGGAAAGTGAAAAGTAATATACTTGATACTTAACTAATTAGGCGGTGGGCTTTTCATTTTCAAAGGCTTACCGCCTATATTATATAATGAACCTGCGTGCATTACGCACGATAAATGAGCAGAATGAACGCAAATGTTGTACAATAGTTAGCGTGTTTTGACAACGGTGTTATAAAAAAGTTAAACAATACGATGAAGAAATATTTTATAAGACTTTTCCTCTTTATATTCCTTTCCCTCTCCCTCTATTTCATGAAATTTCACAACGGATTAAGTGAAGATTCAAATGATTGGGGAAATTTTGGAGATTACATCGGAGGAGTATGCTCCGTTATTGTAGCAATATTCGCAATATTGTTTTCAGTCAAAGTAAGCGAAATATGCAATTCCATAAATGTTGCAATAAGTAAAGACGAACAAGAAAACAACAAAAGGGAAAAATGTATAGACCGAATAACCTCATCTTATGAAGATATCGCCAAGTTATTTTCGCAGTACAATATGAATAACGAAAATAACAACCAAATCTCCCTACTGATAAAATCTAAATGCAGAATTATAGATTATTACGCAAAGATTTTACCCCAACCAACAACAACAGAAGAATGCATTACCGAACTGCGAAATAAAGCACACAGTTTATATAATGCTCCGACCTCAGGAAAATCATTGGAAGAACTGTCTGAAGCATATACCGATTTTATGAGAGGTTTGTTCATACTTGAAAAGTGACCCTTTTGCCATAAGCCCTTTTTACTTATTTCTGCAAAAGCGACTCATCCCTTCCAATAAACAATTATCCGGAAAAAGAATTGTTCTCCTCCAAGAAATCCTCCTCTTGCAATACCATCTCCTCGTCATCATTCTGCAATAAATCCAAACATTGCTGCAATTTCATGATACGATTTTCCATATTAATAGTCTCCACCAATCAGAATTTCTGTTGTTAGAGTGACACAGAATCATAAGCTATTGTTGATTCCGAGAGTTTCATTGTTTACATACTTTGGATTTCGTGTGGCAAAAGATAGATATTTTTGTTGTATTTCCTAATGGATCTTAATCTATTTTGATAATGAAAAACAGTTGCTGCAAATCCTCCTTTATTTGCACTAGATTAAACAATGACGTTCTTTAAAAATCCACACAAATATAGAAAACAAATATACTCATATTTTTCATTGCCGATGAAAAATATGAGTATATTTGCAGCATGAAACGCTTGAATGCTATTTTGCTATTACTACTCAACGGCATCGTATGGCTGACGGTCTTTATCTTCAGCCTGCCGTTTGTCTTGTTGTATAAAGCTTGGACTTTATGCAAACGGATTTTTGTACGTGCCAAGTAACTGTTTCAGGAAGTGCCAAAAGAAGACCAAATCCTCTTTGAAGTATCGTTGATACATCCGCTTCGGTTCTTTTTGCAGACGATACAGCCATTCCATAGCTAACTTCTGATAGATCTTCGGAGCACGTTGGATATTACCAGCCTCAAAATCTATAGTTGCTCCAAGCGCCATCCAAATGTCAACACCCGGCATCTGTGACTTATGCTTCATAATCCATTTCTCCTGCTTGGGAGCACCCACGCCTACCAACACCACATTGGCCCCACTCTCATTGACTATACGTATCAGTTCGTTACACTCCTTTGGTCTCTTCTCAAAGCCATACGAAGGAGAATGTGCACCTACTACAATCTGTCGTCCTACTGACTCATTGATACGTTCCATTGCTTTCTTCGCCACACCTTCAGCTGCGCCTAATAAGAAGATACGGCAGTTCGGGTCATCTTTGTGATATTGGTAAAATGCCGTAAAGAAACTACTGCCTGGTATTGCTTCAGGAAAACCACCTCCACGTAATAGTTTGGAACACAAATAAAGGATTTTGCTGTCACACACCACCCATTCCGCTTGCTGATAACAGTCGTAAAACTCCTTGTCCTTTTGCAGTTTCACGCAATGGTCAAGGTTCGGAGTGATGAGCACCCCTTTCTTCAACTGCTCCAACAGTTCCTGTTGGGTAATGGCCAACACATCCACATTCAAAATGCGAACAGTTTTGCTCATAAAACTTTATTTGAAATAATGTGTCAAGAAATCGTTTTTCACTATATCGTATGTAGAATTCGTCTTTTCTACGACTTTATCAACTGTTCCGTTCGTTAAAGCGTCAAAAAAAGCTGTTATACCTGATTGCTTTTTTTCTTTCTCGGCCATTTCTTTTATAATATCCCATTCATTATTCAAACCATATTTCGATAGGAACTCGGAACATTTTTCCTCCACATGAGAGATTAGCCTCTCTAAGAAATCAAATCTATTACTCATATTATTTATTCTAAACACTAAACGCTTTTTTCCAGTTATATTCTTTAAGTGTCTCTATATTGTTTTTCAAAGAGAATCGGTCACATACCAGTCGGTAAGAAGATTCACTGAATCTAGTCCGAAGTTCCTTATCCTCTATCAGAGTCAACATTCTGCTTTCCAATGCCTCTATATCCCCTGGAGTTATCAAGAAACCATTTTCTCCATCGGTGATTACTTCGGGGATAGAAGCTATCCGAGTGCTGATGTTGGGAATGCCATACGCCATAGTTTCCAGTATGGTCATCGGAAGCCCTTCGTTGTAGGAAGGCAATACGTTGAGCATCGTGTTTTTCATAAACTCTCTTTTCTGCTCTCCGTCAATCCAACCGACATGAGCAATCCGATGCCCAATCCTCAGTTCCCCGATTTTCCGTTTTACCTCTTCGATTGCTCCATCTCCACAAAGATAGAATTTTACCTCCTTGTCGATTTGCTTGTCTATTCTGTGAATACATTCCAACAGGTCGAAAGTCCCTTTGCGTTCACCCAACCGTCCCAAGAACAGAACATTCTTGGCCGATTCATTGTAGGGATTCTCTTCATAAGTAGCCACCGCATTATAGAGCACTTCCACTTTGGCGTTAGACGCCTTGTCCTTTATCATCCCCACAAGCCTTTTGCTCAACACGATATTGACATCCACCATTTCAAGCACATTTGTTATCCTCGTCCTCTGACTGTCTGAACATTTTGCATAAAAATCTTCAAACTCAGCCCCATGATGATGCATTACGGTCTTGATACCGAACCATTTCATCGTCTTTGCCAAAAGCGCCTTTCGCCAGAAACTTCCCCTTTCTGCTGTATGCAAATGTGCTATTTTATAATTTCCACACAGGGCAAGGATTATAGTTTGCACATACCTCACCATAAAATGCAACATCATCAATGGCTTGTTCCCGTCAAAATGAGTGGGTATATAAGTAATCTTATACTCTCCCCAATCCTTATAGCCAAGGTAATTCTTGACCACAGAAACCATACCTCCCTTTGTGGAAAGGGTGGAACCGAACATTAAAATTTTAGTCATGGGAATTCAAAAAGAATTAATATTGTATTAATTATCATGATTAGGTATTAGAGTCCCAATATTTTTTAATGCTCCTTT
>JAFUNW010000271.1 GCA_017472905.1 Bacteroidaceae bacterium | reverse complement strand
GTGGCTTAGCTTTATTTGGGAAAATTGTTATACCTTTGTCGTACAAGAGTTATTTGAGAGTATTGATACCGCAAAACGCAGAAATTCGCACGATTCCCAAATCGTTACCTCGCTCTTTTCAAAATAACTTCAAGTGTTTATTCTTCAGAAGATTATATCAAATCGATGAAATATTAAAATATAAAAGATTATGAAGAGAAAATATATTTTTGCATTCTTAAGCCTATATCTGTGTTTACTCAATGGTTCTCTTCCTTTACAGGCCCGGCTTCCTAAATTGAAAGAGATAGCTTCCAATGCCCAATTCGGAGGATACATCATCGGGAACTATACCTATTACGACCAAGAAGACAAAGACCGTTCAGCCGGATTCAATCTACGTCTGGCACGCGTCTATGTAAACGGAAGCATCTTGAAGGACTTCAAATACCGCCTGCAGATGGAAGTAAACGGAGCACCGGGAGTTGACAAAGGACCTCGCATCGTAGACGCATACGTTGAATGGGTAAAACATCCGGAATTCACAGTCCGATTCGGACAGATGAAGCGTGCCTTTACCTTTGAGAATCCTTACAATCCTTGGAATCAGGGATTCGGCTCTTATGCACAGGTCATCACCAAGCTTTCCGGATTCTCGGACCGAGTTGGCGAACATGGAAGTGGAGGACGGGATGCCGGCTTGTTGGTGCAAGGCGACCTTTTTCCTGTCTCGGAAGACAACCATCGTTTGCTACACTACCAGATAGGAGTATACAACGGACAAGGCATCAACCACAACGATGCCAACCGTAGCAAAGACATCATCGGCGGACTTTGGTTTGCCCCGATGAAAGAATTGCAAATCGGAGCATTCGGCTGGAGCGGACGTTACACTGCCAACGAAGTTACCGTTGATCGAAACCGCATGGCATTCGGTGTAAAATATGAAAGTGACTGGACGTTTCGTGCCGAATACATCGTGTCGGAAGGACGCAAGGTCAGCAACCTGAAAGCAGCAGACGGAGCAGATGGATGGTATGCAGCAATCGGTGTGCCGGTAGGCAAGCAATTCAAAGTGTACGGCAAATGGGATGTCTATCGCGATGAAAAAAGTTCCGACACCCAATCGTCTGTCTACGGACTCAGCCTGAACTATTGGCTGAGCAAAAACCTCCTTCTCCAAGGAAGTTATAATTTCACAAACGCCCGCACTGTTTCATACAATCCGACCGGCGAACGAACTCCATCAGAAAGCAACTACAACATGCTGCAAATGCAAGTCTACGTCAGATTCTAGAAGCATTCCCACATACCATAATCAAAATCCCCATAGGTCCGGAAGGCCTATGGGGATTCTGCGTCTAGATTAGTAAGGATTCAACGTGCAAAGTCGAACCCATGTCGGATTAGCTGTGTATCTACTTATCGAATAATCAATTTAGAGCTTTCCACCTTCTGACCGCGATTCAGCAAAGTTACGTTGTATGCTCCGGATGAAAGACGGCGCAAAGGAACCTGTACTGACGTCTCGCCGGGAGCTACCATCTGTTGATAAACGGTGCGACCGTTCATGGAGGTAATTACCAACGAGCCTCCGTTCTTGGCTGATTCTTCACCCAACTCTACAGTGACCGTTGTATTCTTTCGAGTCATGGCCGGAAGAATGTGCATAAAGTTCTCTGCGCTGACACGAGTCACGCTGTTGCCGGTGGGGTTAATTTCGTAAAAAGCATAATAATAACTGTAATCATCAGAACTATCAGATGATACCTCAATATTTATATAACGTTTTCCACCCCAAAGGAATAAATCTTGAGAACTTACAGAGCCTACATTTTCTACATCAAATGAAGTAAGGACGTTGCCATCTTCGGACACCACCTCTATTCCAACGCATTTAGACTCATCACGGACCCTTCTTTTGTCTATAATGCCATCACCGTCCGTATCTGCTTCATCTTCGATACTATGAGTTTCCACATATTTGTATCTGAGGTATTCGTATTTCGCATCCGCATTAAACAAAGTTTGAGTTACTAACAAAGGAAGTGCTTGCTCGCTACAATTGTCGTTATCCAGGTCGTATGAATTCCAAATTACATCCAAATAGTACTCTTCTGTATACTCATATTCATCTATAACTTCCCATTCACCCGTTCTAAAAACTCCGGATGGAGTACTGACAGCAGCACGTATTTCAGTCACGATTTTACTAGAAATCTTTTGAGGAGCTACTTCAAAACTATGCTCCACATTAAACGAGCTGTTACACACATTTATTTTTATGTTTCCTCCTTCTTCCAATGACTCATAGTAAACGAGTTTTGCCTTTCCGTCTGTTGAATAGGCCTTAGGAAGAGTACAAAGACCTATATCAAGGGGTTGCCAAATCTCCGGTATAGTTGCCACCTGTGCTTGAGCACCTCCTGCCATCAGCAGAGAGAGCATCGTTAATTTCATAAACTTTTTCATATCGTTTATAGTTTTTCAAGCCTATAAGTCTCCCAATTCAGCGATAATACATAATATGAATAAACCAATCTGATACAAAAAAGGCATGAGACTTGTTGCCTTACGCCATGGTTCTTAGGTATCGCCAACACCCTCTCAAAATGGACAATAGAAGAAACAATATTCCCACGCCATTTTGCAATATGCAGTGAGAATACGGTATCTTCAACCGCTTCGTACATATATACAAAACAGGATGAGCATTGATTGCTTTTGTCTTTTGATAAAATTTTGGCGAATTTTAAGAACCCGACATCATGCAAAATGCTTTCTTGCAGTCCGCAGATTTCTCCCTGCGAACGATGCAAAAGTAGTAAAAGCCGAGATATTAGCAAAATAAATCGGCTATAAATTAACTTCGACTCGAAAAGTCGCGTATAAACAGGTGGATTTTATAATGCGTTGGTAGCTCTCTGTTTTTTTCTGTACAGGAGAGAAAAATCTGCCGTACGGGAGAGAAAAATCTATTGCACTGCGGACAACTTTTTGCTGCACTGCGGAAAGAAGTCTGCTGCACTGCGGACAAAGATGAGCTGCCCAACAGATTTTCATGAGCGATTTATTTGATTTTATTACACTGCTGCAGACGAATCCCCCTCGCATAACCCCATTTATGAATTAATTGTCGTGTGTTCTCAATCCCAACAAAAATCGTTCATAAACAGCTGATAACATGGATTACAAGCCCAAAAACACTCCAGAATCAATGAAAATCTTCTTTTTTTCTCTCTTTTCTCACTTTTTTTTTGAAAAATATTTGGTATGTGGTTTTCTTCCTTTATATTTGTGCGTCATTTCGTTGAAAATCATTTGAGTTACAATATAATTAATTAATCATTTCATTTGTCTTATGAATAAAGCAGATCTTATTAACGCTGTTGCACAGACAGGTTTGACCAAAGCTGATTCTAAAAAAGCTGTTGATGCAGTGATTTCAGCTTGTATGGATGCTCTTAAGAACGGTGAGCGCGTGTCTCTCGTTGGTTTTGGTACTTTGATGGTTGCTGAAAGAAGCGCTAGAACAGGTATTAACCCTGCTACCAAAGAAACTATCGCTATCCCTGCAAAGAAAGTAGTTAAATTCAAAGCCGGTGCTGAATTGAATGACCTTATTAAATAAATAAGTGTTTCGCAAAATTAAAAAGAGATGTACCTGTACATCTCTTTTTTTATACCCATTAATCTGATTCCTCACCACCAGTATGCGATGGTCACCAACACAAAACCAACTTTAAGATTCAAAACTATAGCCTCTAAAAACAATACACGACCAATGCCGTATTCATATTCCAAT
>JAFUNW010000270.1 GCA_017472905.1 Bacteroidaceae bacterium | reverse complement strand
TCGCTGTAATCCGTTCCGTGACCTACGGCATATTCTCCGTTCGCTGAAACGCCATATACGGCAGAACCGGCGAACAGACTATCCAAATCGGTCGAAATGTTATAGACTTTGACTTTGGGGGTCGTATCTTGCGCCTGTACGCAATGAAATCCCGCTGAAATGGTCGCAAGACCAAAGAATAGAAGTAGTTTTTTTCTCATATAAATTCTATTTTAATAATTGTTTATTCATTTTTCTGCCCTCTGACCGACTTATACAGCTCACAAACAGGACATATTCGGTTGCAAATGTACAATATTAAGGCTTCAAATTGACAAATGCTCCGAATTATTAATAATATTTAATTATCCCAGAAGCCCAACAAGTTCCGACTCCACCGAAATCAAACGGCTTTGTAGACTCCGCCGGTCAAAGCTTTTACCAAGCCTTTCATTTCCAATTCGAAAAGCAACGCATTGATGCGGTTGATAGGAATATCAGCCTCAACGACCAAAGCATTTATCTGTATTCCTTGAGGTTGCGCATTCAGAATACTCATCAATCGCTCTTCCTCTTCGGTCAATTCTACAAACAATTGCCGTTGGATAGCTTGCGGACGCTGGCTTTCATTATTCCCATCCCATCCCATTGCTTTGACGAAGTCATCGGCATTGAGAATCATGGCTGCTTTGTTGTCGCGAACCAACTGATTGCAACCTTGCGAGTAGGAGTCTCCAACCCGACCGGGAAAAGCAAAACAATCGCGGTGATAACTCTCTGCAAGGCCGGCCGTAATCAATGCTCCACCCTTGGCTGCACTCTCAACCACGATGGTTGCATCACACAAACCGGCTACAATCCGATTTCTCTGAACAAAGTTCTGTCTGTCCGGATTGGTCTGACTCATATATTCCGTCAGCAAGCCTCCATTCTCCAACATTTCAACCGCAGTTTTCCGATGTACGGCAGGATAGATGCGGTCTAATCCATGAGCTAACACACCGATTGTCGGTATTTGTGCAGCCAATGCCGCCCGGTGAGCTGCGATGTCAATGCCATAAGCCAATCCGCTGACTACAACTACCTCCGGGCAAAGTTCATGCAAGCGACTCACAAACCTGTCGCATAGCTCTCGACCATACTCCGTTGCATTGCGCGTTCCAACCAGACTGACCATGCGCAGTGCATTCAAGTCGGCCTTTCCTTTAAAGAAAAGCACCAACGGAGCGTCTTGACATTCTCGCAAACGCGAAGGGTAGCGCTTGTCGCCCAAACTGATGCACTCTATCCCATTTTTTCCGGCAAATTCCAATTCCCGTTTGGCTCGTTCGAAAACATGGGTATTCTCCAACATTTTAATGAACTTCCGGGAAGAGGGTTGAAGATGATGCAACAATTCTTCGCGCCGCTCGAAAATCTCAGAAGCATTGCCGAAAACATCAAATAAGGTTCGTGCACTGATAAGCCCGATACCGGGAATATGGCTCAAAGCCAAGGAACATAGGATTTCTTTTTGCTTATCCGTCATTGCGCTTCGTGAAAAGTCAGTTTCTGATTCAGTTCTTCACACTCACCCAAGCGTCCATTGATTAAGCAAACCGTGTCCACAGTAGCTTTCATCACACATTTCATGTCCGGGAGCCGGAATATATCCTGATAAAAGACATATTTGATGCCTTCGTGCTTCAAATAGAGCTTTGAAACGAATTCATCCCCACTTTTCAATGGAGTCTTAAATGCCATGTTCAACCGGGCCACCACCGCATCAATTCCATCTTCGTGCATGCGAGCAAAACTGATGCCTACCGAAGCCAAGTATTCATGTCGGGTATGCTCGATATAGTGTTGATAATTGGCATTATTCACAATGCCCTGTAGGTCGCATTCGTAATCGCGTACCTTCATTTTCAATTCAAAGACGTATTTATCCATATACTACTTTATTTTTCATGAGCACACGCTCTCTTCGGCGTTTTTTTGCCGTAAATATTCATATCCGAAACGACACTGCAAACATTTGCGTGTATCGCAATAATTTTTTTTCAGCTGTATCAATGCTTGGGAGTCTGCAGCACTTCGAACGATGAGGCCGCATTGTTCCCACGTACGCACAATGTGATTATCCTCAGCCTTCAATGATTCCAAGAAAGCAACAGCCCGTAAACAGAGATGCTCTTCACCCCGATAACGACCATAAGCATACAAAAAAGGAGCCAGCGTATTGATGATCAACAGTCGGATGGAATTCCGACTGAGTCGTTTGGTACGCCGAGGAGAGGACTTCCCGAAATGATAATGTGTCTCCCAATACTCCGAAGTTTGCGTTGCAAACAATTGTTCCACCTCTTCCGGTTTCTCCAATTCCAATAAGCGAGAAAGCAATCCCTGTCCTTTAAAATAGAGGAAAGCCAATTGTGCCAAACGTACGTGTGGAAAATTAGTGGGACGCAAACGAAGAAATCGCCAACGGGAAGCTTCCATCCGCCGAAGATTAAATTTATGGGCTAGGAATTGATACTCTTTTTGCAAGCGGGAGTAATAGTCATCGGCTACCTCTTCTTCCAACAAAGCTGCTTGTCCGAAGAAAAGCGCTTCAATCTGAAACAAATTGTCGCGATGTTTGTCTACTGCCCGTAAGGGGATGTGTTTCCCCCACTCCTCAAAAGCTTCGCCATTGACCCCAAATCCAAAATTACGAGCCAATGTCACGAAAAAAGCATCTTCCCAATTCAGTTCGAATTGCCGGCGAACAGACTCTATGCGTTCGGCTTTCTGAATCAAGCGCTCTGTATGCAAAGCCGAAAAGAAACTATGAATCTTCAGCTTGGATAAATTGGGTATGATGGAATAACAAGGGGGATACTCATCGGCCTGCATCAATTCTTGGTAATGCAAACAGACTGATTCCGGCGGAGATAGCAACAAAGTAGGAATCTCTTCACCGTTGCAACGCGTCACAGCCCTATCGTTCGTCTCAACAACATGCAGGATAACCGAGTCGTATACCGGATTCGTCTCGTGTTGATGAAGATACCAATCCGAAGAACGTTGGTGTATCTCAACATTACCCACCCACAGCGTAGCGTCAATCTTCAGTTTGGCATTAAAAAAATCCGGACCCGCATCGTGATTGTATAACCCCGGATCAATAACCTCCAGCAATTGACCGCCGGTGGTTCTCAGCTCCCTTAAAGGAAACAGCTTATGCTTCCATGTGTAATGCAAGAGGTATTCCATCTGTCTTGTTTGCCTGCACAAAACAATGTGCTTCGTTTAAAATATGCGACAAAAATAGTAATATCCGAGAAATAAGCCTATAAATCCTTTAAAGAAAAACGAAAAAATTTCTTTAATCTCCCCAAAAATCAGAATTTATATGTAAGTTTG
>JAFUNW010000027.1 GCA_017472905.1 Bacteroidaceae bacterium | reverse complement strand
GACACTCTTGCTTACCCCCAAGAAGATGCTTCGACTGCCTCAGCATGACAAAGAACATTTTGCTTTAAAAAAGGGAGAGCATCCCAGCATTTGTCATCCTGAGCGGAGTTTACGGAGTCGAAGGATCTTAGAGGTTTACTGGCGGTCTCTATTACTATATTCTAAGATGCTCCGGCTGCACTCAGCATGACAAAATGAAAAGTATAAATAACCGACACAGTTTAAGAACCGTACGCCCAAATGCTCCCCTGTCTTAGGGGAGCTGTCCAAAGGACTGAGGGGTTAGCGCTTTCTTATTGAATACTGCGCTTATTTTCTCCCACCCCCTCCGCGACACTTCGTGTCGCTCGTCCCCCTAAAACAGGAGGGACAGCTAAAATACTCTTGCTTACATAAATAGCTCAGCAAGGAGAAAAAAGAAGAAAAAGAGCGAGCACTAAATGCCCGCTCTGAAATAAATTAAATAATCAAATAAATCGAATGCGCTTCGCTTCTAGTCTGAAACGGGACGAACACTGCAACCGTCGTAGCGACTGCGCCAATACCAGTCGTAACTACTGCTATAGAAGCCAAGGCAGTACGCGTCCTGAGTACCGCCCTCGCCGGGCGCTGAACTCCAATAGAGGCCGCCCTCTCCTACGTAGCTGAGCGAAGCTCCGTAGCGCCAACCGGCAGCAGGAAAAAAGATAAACTTACCACTCGGGCCTGTAACTTTATAACCGTTATGACCGTCTTGAGTAGTCCACCTCCATGTACATTTCTCCTTAAGTTCAATGAGCTCATCCTTAGTCGGCAATCTCCAACAGCCTCCCCAATTTGCACGAGCTGCATCGTAATAAGGACTGCCTCCAATATCACCAACTCTTCTTCCGAGAGTCACACTATTTCCCGCAGTATACTCATTCTTGGGTTTCGTCTCTCCCCAAGCAAAATAATCACCATAATCGCTCGGGGTGGAAGCTCCTACATTGCAAGTCGCCCATTTTACACTTAAACCCAGGTCTACGTATTCATGCCCGTTGATTTCGCTCCGCGTTTTCGAATCCGAAACAACTTTCTTTGGAGTATCAGACGATGAAGTTTGTTCAGTTTTCTTCGGAGTTTCGGTTACTGTGGAAATTGATTCTTTATATTCTTTTGTTCTCCAACCTTTTTTAATACGAGAAAAAAAATAGGTAATCAATAGAACAAGCAACAACAGCACTCCCCAACTAAATACTTGAGACGAAGACGATTCTACTTCTACATAAGTCTCAACCTCCTCTTCCACTAAAATCTCCTCCTCCGGAGAATAATAAACCGTCACAGGTTGATTCGGAACAATTTGTTTAAGCCGATAATCCGAAGGGTCCATCATGCTGATAACCAAAAGGGCTTCTACCTTTTGAGCCGAAGCAATTAACTGCTCTCCGGCATAGAGCCGGCTGGTATAAGTGAAATTTGCCTCCGCGTTGTTTCCTCCATCCACCATCTTGAGCGAAAGGAAATGAATATCGCTTTGGCGGAACTCCAACATCTCCCCGGCCTCGAACATAGAGCCGTAAAGCCCGATGAAGTTATCGCAATAATTGCGAAACGACCAAATGCCGTCTTCGTTGAACTTGCCAAAATCGGGTTTAAAGGCTCCACCCGACAAGGTGTGCTTCTTCCCAAGAGCTTCGATGAAATCATAATCTCGATCCATACAGGCAACCACGCAGTTGTCATAGAACTCTTGCAAGCGGTCTTTGATGCGCTTCTCCTGTCGGGTACGCATATCCCCGGAAATCTCTTGTGCCCAATCGTGTATCGGCCAACAGAAAAGAGAGGCCAGCAAAAGAAGCCGGCCTACCCAATGAGGATATAGAAAACGATTCGTCATTTATTGCATTTTCAATTTTGTTTTCACTGTTTTGAAGTCATCGCATTCAGTAATCAAGGTAATCTCGCCCGGCGTCTGTCCGGCACGAAGAATGACCAAAGCCGACCCATGAAAGAGTTTACGCTCGCTCACTGCGTGCAACTCATCGGAAACAATGTTTCCATTGTCCACTCCCACAATGCGTGCATCGCCCTCCACACGGAACCGAAGTTGACTGTCTACATCGTGCACCCTGCGGCCTTTGCTATCTACGGCATAGATGCGCAAATGCTGGAGATCCATGCCATCGGCTTTCCATGCAGAATTGTCCGGCTCTACAACAAGCTTCTTTACCTTGCCGGTAGTCTCAATGCGATGGCGGGCCACAACCTTGCCGTCCTTTTTGGCAACAGCCTCCAGGTAGCCCGGAGCATAGGGGATTCCATCCCACTTCAGTTTGTTCTGTCCACGCCCGGGAAGGTTCTTCTTCACCCCTTGACTTTTACCATTGAGGAAGAGTTCTACCTCATCTCCATTGGTATAGGTAAAGAGCGAAACAACTTCTCCCTCCTTGCGGTTCCAATGTTCGCTCATACGGGCCGTGCCTATCTGCACATCGTTCCACATGAGGTCTACATCGCTATCAATGACTCCGATGTGTACCACCGGTTCTTCGCTAAACATACTCTTCAGCATATAAGCTATGGGTTTGGGCTGAAGCGAAAGGTCGAACGCTCCTTGCGCCCATCCCTTTGCCGGCCATCCGCCACTTTCCCCCAAATAATCTATCTGGCCCCAATAAGCAAGACCTATCACTTTGTCGAGGTCCATCTCGAAATAGTTAGGTCCCATGTTGCTGGTATTGGCCTCGCTCTGATAAAACATCATGTGAGGGAACTTCTTGCCATCACCAGGGAAATACATATAG
>JAFUNW010000269.1 GCA_017472905.1 Bacteroidaceae bacterium | reverse complement strand
GGATTCGGACTATTCATCGGAGCACTCAATATGGTACCTTATCTACAATTGATAGCCCTTATCCCAACCGTATTATTAGCTTTATTACAAGCTGCGGAAACCGGTGGAAACTTTTGGTGGATTCTTTGTTGTGCACTACTTGTATTTTGCGTTGTACAAGTTATTCAGGACAGTATTATCGTACCCAAAGTCATGGGAAAAATTACCGGACTCAATCCGGCCATTATTTTATTAGCTCTTTCCGTATGGGGAAGCCTATTAGGTATATTAGGCATGATTATTGCCCTGCCACTCACCACCATCATTTTGGCCTATTATAACCAATTTATTACTTACAATGAAAAACTACACCAACGATTGAAAAAGAGAAAAATTTATTCCCCTAAACAAAGTGAAAATACCAAAATTAAAGCCGAAAATGAAGTTTTACCAAAAGAAAATTGATTTACCGGGAACACAAATTTTGCTTTTCAACGGCTTTACACTATCTTTGCAACCCCAAAAGAATATATATACTATATAAATTAATAAAAGAACAATAAATCATGGCATTACAATGCGGTATCGTAGGGCTTCCTAACGTTGGAAAATCTACGCTTTTCAATTGTTTGAGCAACGCTAAAGCACAAGCGGCAAACTTTCCTTTCTGTACAATCGAGCCTAACGTGGGAGTTATCACAGTTCCCGATGAACGCCTTACCAAATTGGCAGAATTAGTACATCCAGGACGCATTGTGCCTACCACCGTTGAAATCGTAGACATTGCAGGACTTGTGAAAGGAGCCAGTAAAGGCGAAGGATTAGGAAATAAATTCTTAGCAAATATTCGAGAAACAGATGCCATTATACACGTATTACGATGCTTTGATGATGAAAACGTAACGCACGTAGACGGCAATGTTGATCCTGTTCGAGACAAAGAAATCATAGACACAGAGCTACAACTTAAAGATTTAGAAACTGTAGAAAGTCGTATGCAGAAAGTGCAAAAACAAGCACAGACAGGTGGAGATAAACAAGCTAAACAAATATATGACGTATTGGTTCGTTATCATGAAGCCTTACTGCAAGGAAAATCAGCACGTACTGTACTCTTTGAAAGCAAAGACGAACAAAAAATAGCCAAAGAACTCTTCCTACTTACCTCCAAACCCGTACTTTATGTTTGCAATGTAGATGAAGCAAGTGCCGTAAACGGAAATCAATATGTAGAACAGGTACGCGAAGCCATTAAAGAAGAAAATGCCGAATTGTTGGTCGTAGCAGCAAAAACAGAGTCTGATATAGCCGAACTTGACACCTACGAAGACAGACAAATGTTTCTAGAAGAAATCGGATTGGAAGAATCCGGTGTAAACCGACTTATTAAAACAGCCTATCGCCTATTAGAATTGGAAACATTCATTACGGCCGGAGAAATGGAAGTCAAAGCATGGACCTACCGAAAAGGTTGGAAAGCTCCCCAATGTGCCGGAGTTATTCACACCGATTTCGAGAAAGGATTTATCCGGGCAGAAGTTATCAAATATGAAGACTACATCCAATACGGATCTGAAGCAGCAGTCAAAGAGGCCGGAAAGATGGGAGTCGAAGGTAAAGAATATATCGTACAAGATGGCGATATCATGCACTTCCGCTTTAATGTGTAAAACCAATAACCGCTTAATTTGAATGCAATGAATCATCCCTTGTGTCAAATCGTATGGAATCCCAATCATGAAATTTTTGCTATCGGAAGTTTTTCACTGCGATACTATTCACTCTGTTGGGTAATCGGATTGGCGTTAGCTTATATCGTTGTACGTAAACTGTATTTAAACCAACGTATCAAAGAAGAACTTTTCGAACCTCTTCCTTTCTATTGCTTTTTTGGTATTCTGATTGGAGCACGTTTGGGACATTGCCTATTCTATGAACCTACATTTTACCTTGCCCACCCGTTGGAAATGATACTTCCTTTTCGGGAAACAGCCTCTGGATGGAAATTTATAGGATATCAAGGATTAGCTAGTCATGGAGGAACCTTGGGACTAATGATTGCTCTTTGGCTCTACGTAAGAAAAACAAAAGTCAACATTTTGCGAGTATTAGACAATATTGCCATAGCTACCCCCATTACTGCTTGCTTTATCCGTTTGGGAAACCTGATGAACTCTGAAATAGTAGGTAAACCAACTGACCTACCTTGGGGATTCATTTTTGCACAAAACGGAGAAGAATTTGCACGCCATCCCGCACAATTGTACGAGGCTTTAGCTTATTTAATTTTCTTTATTATCGGATATTTCATTTACAAACGCTATCCACAACGAGCGGGTACCGGATTCTTTTTTGGATATTGTCTGGCCACTATTTTTACATTCCGCTTTTTCGTGGAATTCTGTAAAGAAATACAAGTAAATTTCGAATCACAAATGACCCTGAATATGGGTCAATGGCTCAGTGTGCCGTTCATTATCTTGGGGATAGCCTGCATGATTGGAGGGCCTTGGCTCAAACGTTTCCAAAATTAAATAAAGGATTGCGAAGTGTAAAAAGTATAAGTGAAAAATTTCTTTTTACAGCATTATAGAAAAAAGTATAAGATAAATGACTAAGTATCTAGAATACTTTTTTTGCTAATTCTCAACCTTACGAAAGAGAGGAATACGACCTCATTTTCCTTTTATCAAGGATTTATCTTGACTTTATACGGATAAACTTAGTAGAGAATATCAGACTATATTACTTTCTAAAAAATTTCTCCCTCACAGGGAAAAATTTTTTAGAAGACAGGACAAGAAAATAGTATCCAAATATCTTAACCAAAACAAATACCCATCTTTTCGCCCTGTAAAATTAGTTCGTGGTTTTGAGGAAGCAATCGAGTAATACCGGCTACTTCATTCAACGGTACAGATGTTATCTCTTTACCGGAAACAGCAACCATACGTCCGAACTCTTTACGAACAATCAGTTCTACAGCATGGCTTCCCATGCGTGTAGCCAATATACGATCGGAAGAACAAGGAGAACCTCCTCGTTGTGTATATCCCAATACCGTTTCACGCGTTTCTACACCTGTCATTCGCTCTATTTGCCTAGCTATGTACTCTCCGGCACGTTTGTCGGAATCATCAATAGGCAATCCTTCTGCCACAACTACAATGGCATAGTTTTTTCCTCGTTTCATGCGAGTTGTGATAGAATTACAGATATTCTTCATCGAATAGGCTCGCTCGGGAAGCAAAATGACATCCCCTCCTCCGGCCATACCACTATAAAGAGCAATCCATCCGGCTTTGTGTCCCATCACCTCTATGACCATCACCCGTTGATGAGCACTGGCCGTAGAATGTAATCTGTCAATAGCTTCCGTTGCAATGCTGACCGCCGTTTGAAATCCAAAACAAATATCTGTTCCATAAATATCATTGTCGATGGTTTTAGGTATACCGATAACTGGAAGACCCGCTTTTGCCATGTGGTTTGCTGTTTTTTGCGTACCATTTCCACCAATACAAACTACTGCATCCAATCCGAGTTTACGAACATTCTCCGCCAACAAAGCCGGTTTATTAATCGAAGAGTCAATTTGTTTTTTCTTATAAGGTTTTTCACGTGAGGTTCCTAAAATAGTACCTCCCATTGTTAAAAGACCGGTAAGCGAACGTTTATTCAATTCTTCGTAATCCAAATCCAACAGTCCTTTGAAACCGCTATGTATACCAATGACTTCCATACCGTAACTATGTATAGCCGTTTTACAGACCCCTCGTATTGTAGCGTTAATTCCGGGACAGTCACCACCCGATGTCAAAATTCCGATGCGCATAAGTTCTTGGTTCTAACTCTAATGAATATTAAATTCGAGCTGTAAAGATAGGTATTTTAAGAACTTTACACTAATTTTGCGCTGAATTTTTGTCTATTTTTCGATAAGAAGTGTAGAAATGAATAGTACTAAGATAATTAGCAAATTCTTTATACCCCGTTTACGGGCATTACAACAATATGATAATCAGGCTGAAGCGATACAAATGAAGCAATTACAGCGTTTGTTGAACGAAGCACAGGACACCGAGTGGGGAAAAAGATTTGATTATAGCAACATCCGAAGTTATGAAGACTTCGCACGAAGAGTACCTATACAGACTTATGATGACATAAAGCCTTATGTAGAACGTATGCGCCAAGGTGAACGCAATGTTTTATGGCCCTCACAAGTGAAATGGTATGCCAAATCATCAGGAACAACCAATGACAAAAGCAAGTTCATTCCTGTTTCTCGTGAAGGATTACACAAGATGCACTATGCCGGTCCACAAGATGTAGTAGCTTACTATTTGTCGACACGTCCCGACTCTCGTTTTTTCAGTGGTAAAGGATTAATTTTAGGTGGAAGCCATGCACCAAATTACAACTTAAAGCATAGTTTGGTAGGCGACTTATCCGCCATTTTAATAGAAAACATCAGTTCGTTAGTCAATCAAATTCGCGTTCCCTCCAAAGAGATCGCTTTATTAAGCGACTTTGAGGAGAAAATGGAACGAATAGCTCGTAGTACATTGAATAAAAACATTACTAATATTTCGGGCGTTCCTTCATGGATGATGGCTGTAATCAAACGGGTATTGGAACTTACCGGTAAAGCTTCACTTGATGAAGTTTGGCCTAATCTAGAGATATTCTTTCACGGTGGAGTCAGTTTCGCTCCTTATCGTGAAACGTATAAAGAATTGATACGCGGACCACGCATGCAATATCGCGAAACATATAATGCCAGCGAAGGATTTTTCGGTATTCAGAACGATCCGACAGATGAAGCGATGATGCTGATGTTAGACTATGGTATTCTATATGAATTTATCCCATTAGAAGAAATTGATTCTCCTAATCCGACCGTACTACCTCTATGGGGAGTTGAAACCGGACGGAACTATGCTTTGGTTATCAGTAATTTGTGTGGTTTGTGGCGATACATGATTGGGGATACCGTCCGTTTTACAAACAAAAATCCTTATAAGTTTGTTATTTCAGGACGAACCAAACATTTTATCAATGCTTTTGGTGAAGAACTAGTTGTTGAAAATGCCGAAAAAGGATTGCAGGCTGCTTGTCAAGCCACCGGAGCACAAGTAAGTGAATATTCTGCCGCTCCAGTGTTCATGGGAACAGATGCAAAGTGCCGCCACCAATGGTTGATTGAGTTTTCTGTTCAACCAAATTCACTGGAAAAATTTGTTGATACACTTGACAAAACCCTGCAACAAATAAATTCAGATTATGAGGCAAAAAGGTATAAAGACATTACTCTGCAACGACTTGAAGTAGTAATAGCTCGACCAAATTTGTTTCATGATTGGCTTAAAGATAAAGGTAAATTAGGAGGACAACACAAAGTGCCTCGCTTGAGTAATAATCGAGAGTATATAGACGAAATGTTGAAGTTTAATTAATAAATATCAACGAACAATGAAAGATAGTCGAATCTCCCTTTTTTATATGCTAATTTGCGGAATATCCGTAATGTTGCTTGTTGGAGCCTGTGCTAGAATGAGTTCACCCGATGGCGGACCTTATGATCAGACTCCTCCCGTAATGGTACATAGCCAACCGGCATTGGGAGCATTAAACTATCAGAAAAAACGAATAGAGTTAGAGTTCGATGAATATATCAAACTAGAAAATGCTGCAGAAAAAGTAGTCATTTCTCCACCACAAAACGAAGTTCCTGAAATCAAAACGAGTGGGAAAAAGGTGAGTGTAGAGCTTTTTGACTCCATAAAGTTGAATACAACTTATTCGTTAGACTTTGGAGATGCCATTGTTGATAACAACGAAGGTAACCCGATGGGACAATTTACATTTACTTTCTCTACCGGTGATGTAATAGACTCTATGGCCATAGGAGGAACTGTGTTGGACGCTTCAAATCTTGAACCGATAAAAGGAATGCAAGTAGGATTATACGCCGACCTTTCAGATACAGCTTTTATAAGTAAACCTTTTGAACGTATTGCACGAACTGATAGTCGTGGACGTTTCTCTATTCGAGGAGTAGCTCCCGGAAAATATAAAATATATGGTTTAAAAGACAGTGACCAGAACTATTATTTCAACCAAAAAAGCGAAATGATTGCTTTCCTTGATTCCGTAATCATTCCTGACTATACTCCGGCAGTAAGAATGGATACCCTTTGGATTGATTCATTGACCATTGACACAATTAAAGAAGTTCATTATACACGATTCTTACCAGATGACCTGATTCTCAGAGCTTTCAAAGAAGAGATGAATAACCAATATCTGATAAAAAATGAACGGTTGACTCCGAAAAAAATTTCTTTCTATTTTGCTTCCAAAAGCGATTCGTTACCTTTAATCCAAGGACTGAATTTTAATGAAAAAGAAGCATTTGTTTTAGAAAAAAACTCACGAAACGACACACTACATTATTGGATTAAAGATTCGTCAGTATACAATCTTGATACCCTGGAAATGTCTTTGACTTATCTATATACAGACACATTGGAACAATTAGTTCCACGAACTGATACGCTTTACATGACTTCCAAAAAGACCCGTGCCATGATTCAAAAAGAATTGGACAAAGAAATGGAAGCGTTTCAGAAAGAATTAAAAAAACGCCGCAAACGAAGCGAAGAACCATTAACAGATACATTACCTCCCACAAAATTTATAAATTTCAAGGTTGGTCCAACCGGAACAACAGATGTCAACCGGATTGTAACATTCGAGTTTGAAGAACCATTGGCTTCATATAATGAAAATGCTATTCATTTGAAACATAAAGTGGATACACTTTGGCAAGATATACCTTATATATTTGAACCGGTGGAAGGTGAACTTCGCAAATATCGTTTGTTGGCAGAATGGAGACCTGAACAAGAATATGAATTGCAAATCGATTCACTTTGTTTTGTCGGATTATATGGTTTGCATACCGATGATACAAAATATTCGTTGAAAATGCGATCATTGGATGATTATGGAACACTTGCATTCGATGTCAAAGGAAAAGGATTAGCAAAAGGAGCATTTATCGAACTGCTGAAAGAAGATAAGCCAATACAACGAACTGTATTGGAAAACGGGCATGCCGACTTCTTTTTTCTAACTCCCGGAAAATATTATGCCCGTTTGATAAATGACCGTAATGAAAACGGTAAATGGGATACCGGACTTTATACAGACAAGTTGCAACCCGAAGAGGTATATTATTATCCTCAATCGTTAGATGTACGGGCTTTATGGGATATCAGACAAGATTGGGATATTTTTGCTATACCTATGGAAAAACAGAAACCATTGGAAATAACAAAACAGAAACCCGATGGAGAAAAAAAGATAAAAGACCGAAATGCTGAACGCGAGCGAATGAAACGCCGCTAAATATAGAGAAAGGAAAAAACTTATATGAAAAGAATCGTATGGATTGCTAGTTTATTATGGTGCACCATGATTAGCTTACAAGCACAATGTCCAGCTGTAAATAATGCTTTTAAAGGAGGAGAATTGTTGGAGTATGAAATGTTCTTCAACTGGAAATTTGTATGGGTAAAAGCCGGAACAGCAACTCTCTCTACGGACAGTATTCTAGTAGAAAATAATCAACCAGGATATCAAACTTCATTAATCGCCACAAGTAGTAAACGAGCTGATTTTTTCTTTAAAATGCGTGATACACTTGTCAGTCGCATGACAACCCGCATGGAACCTATCTATTTCCGTAAAGGAGCAGAAGAAGGAAAACGATATACTGTAGACGAAGCTTGGTTCAAATATTCTGAAGAAAAAAGCCATGCACACCAACGCCGTTTACACAAAGATGGAAGCATAACTAGAACGGACACTACAATGCATGAATGTATCTATGACATGCTCAGTATTCTACAAAGAGCACGTTCGTTCGATCCAACAAGCTACAAAGTAGGACAACACATTAATTTCCAAATGGCTACCGGACGCAAAGTAGAAAAGCAAACTTTGATTTATCGTGGAAAAAAGAACTTTGAAGCAGAAGATGAAAATGAAACAGTTTATCGTTGCCTAGTCTTTTCATTGGTTGAATATACCAAGAAAGGAAAAGAAAAAGAAGTAATCACATTTTATATAACAGATGATGCAAACCATTTACCCGTCCGATTAGATTTATATCTCAACTTCGGATCGGCCAAAGCTTTTTTGAAAAATATTAAAGGAAATCGTCATCCGCTTACTTCCATTGTAAAATAAATATTATACAATTTTAAAATCGTATAAATTGATTTTTTAAAAGAAATTGTTACTTTTATTATTTACTAAAAAACATTTTCACGTTTAAAACGTTTCATAATAAATATAGAAAAGTAATTCTATCAACATCAATAATCACATAAAACAATTTTGTATGAAAAAGTATATTTGTACTGCTTGTAGTTGGATTTATGATCCTGAAGTAGGTGACCCTGAAGGTGGTATTTTACCAGGAACAGCATTTGAAGATATTCCTGAAGATTGGGTTTGTCCCATCTGTGGTTTGGGAAAAGATGCTTTTGAACCAGTAACAGAGTAAACAATTTTATAAGCGGAAACCTCTCTATTTTTTTAAAAGGCTTTCCGCTTATTTTCTTTTTCTATTTTCTTTCCTATATTTCCCTCTTTTTTAAAGAATAATCCATATCTTTGCGGTGTTACATACATGCGGCAAAGAAAATGCTGTAATTTAATACCTCGAAAACTAAATAGCTATTATAAATTTTATGAGAAAAACATTATTATTGGCTCTTTCGCTATTAACCATGAACATAGCAAAAGCCGAAGAAGTAAAAATTGCAGGACCTGACGGTAATCTGCAAGTAACAATCAGTGACAAAGAAGGAGTACCAACCTATTCGGTTAGTTACAAAGGAACAACAATGGTTGAAAAATCTCCCTTGGGATTGATAACCAATGTGGGTGACTTCAGTAAAAACATGACATTAAGCAGCGGAGAACAGACTCAAGTGGAAGATTGCTATTCTTTGAAAACAATCAAAACGAGTCATGTACATTACCAAGCCAATGAAGTAACCTGTACATTGACCAATCCTCAAAAACGTTCGGTTAATGTAGTTTTCCGCATAAGCAACAACGATGTAGCCTTTAAATACGTATTCCCGAAATCGTTCGGTGATACTCGAAGCTGCGTAATCAAAAGCGAAGCTACCGGATTCGACTTTCCATCAAACACAACTACTTTCCTCTGCGAACAAGCTTTGCCTATGACCGGATGGATGCGTACAAAACCAAGTTACGAAGAGCCATATAAACCGGATGCTCCTATGGGAGAAAAAACATCTAACGGATGTGGATATACGTTCCCATGCTTATTTCATGTAGGAGAAAACGGATGGATATTGGTCAGCGAAACAGGAGTAAGCAGCCTTTATTGTGCTTCACACTTGAGTGAAGGAACCACCGATGGAAAATACTTTATCGAATTTCCTCACGATGGTGAAATGAACGGATTAGGAAGTTCTACACCGGGTATCAGTCTGCCGGGAGAAACACCTTGGCGTACGCTGACCGTAGGCGACAACCTAAAACCCATTGTTGAAACCACTGTAGCTTTCGATGTAGTGAAACCACTTTACGAAGCCTCACAAGAGTATAAATACGGACGCTCTGTTTGGCCTTGGATTATGTGGCAAGACAATGCTGTCAATTACGAAGACACCAAAGCATACATCGAACTGGCCGTAGCTATGGGATGGGAATACATTCTTATAGACGGATTGTGGGATAAACAAATAGGATATAAACGAGTAGAAGAATTGATTCGTTTGGCACAATCCAAAGGAATAGACGTATTCATGTGGTACAACTCCAACGGATATTGGAACGATGCTCCGCAAGGCCCTCGTCAACGTATGAACACCTCCATTGCCCGCAAAGAGGAGATGAAATGGTTGAAGAAAATGGGAGTCAAAGGTTTGAAAGTAGATTTCTTTGGTAGCGATAAACAAGAGATGATGAAAGTTTACGAAGACATTCTCAGCGATGCAAACGATTACGGATTGATGATTATCTTTCACGGTTGTACTCTTCCACGCGGATGGGAACGCATGTATCCCAACTACGTAGGAAGTGAAGCGGTTTTGGCTTCGGAAAACCTTATATTCACCCAAGAAGCCAACGACAACGAAGCATTCAACGCCTGTCTGCATCCATTTATCCGCAACACAGTCGGCAGCATGGAATTCGGAGGTACATTGCTTAACAAACGTCATAACCGCACCAATGACGGAGGACGCATTCGCCGCACAACTGATGTATTCCAGCTGGCTACAGCCGTTTTGTACCAAAATCCAATACAAAACTTTGCACTTGCTCCCAATAACCTGACAGATGCACCGACCATTGACTTGGAATTTATGAAACAAGTACCGACTACTTGGGACGAAACACGCTTTATTGACGGATATCCCGGAAAATATTGCATATTGGCACGCCGACATGCCGACACATGGTATGTAGTAGGTATCAATGCAACGAAAGAACCGTTAAAATTGAAAGCAGATCTATCTATGTTCAACCCTGGAAGCAAAGTTATCATCTATGATGATGAACCAAAAACATTGACTCCACAAAAGAAAGAGTTGAAACTTAAAAAGAAAAACAGCATCGTTACGCTGCAAATAGCCCCCCAAGGAGGAGTAATTGTGACACAATAACTAGTAAAAAACAACTCCGCCATTGATACTTCATGGCGGAGTTGTTTTTTATTTATTTCAATTCACTATTAAAAAAATGGAGAACTTCGCGCTGAACATCCTTGTTACAAAAGTGAGGTAAATCCCACAATTTGGTAATTAGTTTATCTCCGGCTTTTTGACTCTCCCATACTTGACGCATTTCGGCATAAGCCTTTTCCACAGATACAACCGGAAAAAGTTTATCTTTCTTTCCATTAAAAAATAACATCGGTTTCGGACAAGCAATGGAAGCTATATGCGGATAGTCGAGATAGCGGCGAATTCCGGGAAGAGTGTTAGCAAAATCAGAACCTCCCTTTCCTCCACGATAATTCCAATGTAACTGATAGTCGGTAGTAACCATCCAACAAACAGCTGCCCCTGCTTTGATTCGGTCAGAGAGTGCAGCAAGCATCCAGGCACGATACCCTCCCATCGAAAATCCCATGCAACCGATACGTTTTGAATCTACTTGAGGTAGGGAAGAAAGAAATTCGGTCGTATAGATGTCTTCATAAGAAACCCATCCACTCCAACTACGTCCCAACATTTCAAAAGTACAAGCCAAAGCCTGCTGACTATCGTAACGAATACCTTCCTTTCGTCCGCGTTCACCCCAAAAGAGTGCATCAATGGAGATGACAACATAACCTTGAGAAGCTAAATAATCACCGACATATTGATCGTCATAACATTGGTGTACCCATTTATCAGCATCGACTACAATGGTTGAATCAACCCCAAACGGTCGAATCATCTTTTCTTTACCAATAGAAAAATGTGCCCCATGATCATGAAGTAAAACAACAGCCGGAAACGGACCTTCTCCTTCAGGTACAAGCAAATAGGCCGGTACACGAGAATAGTTCGTTAAATTAAACTCTATTTTATGAGCAGCGTATCCATCGCGTTGCTCGGTTTCAACGATTTTCATCCCATAATCCGTTGATTTGGGAGGAGGAGCAAGCATAGCATCAAAAACAAGTTCTCGTGCTTGAGAACGCCATTTTTTGAATTTCTTAATGGAACTGTTTTCCCAAGCCATCGGATAGACCAACTCTTTTTTCAAACTATCTAAAAAAAGAGGCATATCTTTCTTTATTTCGTAAGCAGTATGCTGCGCCGATGATATACCGGCTATCCAAAGAAAACAAACAAAAGAGAAGAATCTCTTGAACATAATTTATTCTAGTGTCAATTAAAAGAGAACATATTTTGTTTCACCATTCGACAAAGTAACACAAGCCATTGTACCGTCCGATAAAATCTGAATTTTCTTCACTGGATTCAATTCCTTCTTCGTAAAAGCTTTATCACCTTTTTTCCATAGCTGCAAAGTTACGTAAAATTTACTTCCTCCCTCTTTATTATCTGTAGCATTGATAACCACAGACTTTTCAGCTTCCGGATGCAATCCGGTTGCAGTACAATATTCCATCTCTTCATTCCATCCGGCAAGAG
>JAFUNW010000268.1 GCA_017472905.1 Bacteroidaceae bacterium | reverse complement strand
CGGTAAGTAGCTTTATACACACTTTGGATGTCAGCAGCAACGACCACGACTACATAGCATATAAAGAGCCAAAAGGATATTACCTACATGAATATCTACCCAACGACTCTATCGATGAAACCAAATATCTATCAATTAAAAATACGTTGGCTCTATCACTTCGGGAGGGATTCAACAAATGGGCACAAGCCGGATTGACAGCTTTCATTACGCATGAATATCGCCAATTCAAGCTACCGGACTCTGTGCCTGACGGGAAAAATCTGTGGAAAGAGAGTCGTAAGAAATATACTGAGAATGTCGTAACATTGGGAGGAGAATTGGCCCGAACGATGGGACATACTCTACACTACAACCTGCTTGGAGAAACGGTTTTGAGTGGTGAAGACCTCGGACAGTTCCGTCTGGAAGGTAAAGCTGATTTGAATTTTCCGTTCTTGAAAGACACGGCCAGCCTGAAAGTGCATGCTTACATCAAAAACCTGAATCCGGTATTTTATTATCGGCACTATCATTCACACCACTATTGGTGGGACAACGATGACTTGTCAAAGGAATTCCGTACACGTCTCAAAGGAGAAGTGGAGATTGAGCGTACCCGTACCACTTTAACGGCCGGTGTGGAAAATATCAAGAATTATACTTATCTGGCCAATACAAGCGTTGCAAACGGGACGCAAAACGGGGTTACGACTTTTGCCAACAATGTCACTCCCAGACAAGAAAGCGACAATATTCAAGTATTTACAGCACAACTGAAGCAAAACTTCAAATTGGGCATTTTTCATTTAGACAATGAAGTGACTTTTCAGAAAAGCAGCAACAACGATGTATTGCCTTTACCGGAGTTATCGCTTTATCACAACTTCTATCTGCAATTCAAATTAGCCCGCGTCTTAAGCATGCAATTAGGGGCAGACTTGCGATATTTCAGTAAATACCATGCTCCGGACTATTCTCCATCTATGGAACATTTCTATTTGCAAAACCCCGCCAATGAAATTGAAATTGGAGGATACCCGTTTGTCAACCTTTACCTCAATGCCCATCTGAAACGCACTCGTTTCTATGTAATGATGTACCATGTGAATCAAGGTACGGGAGACAACAATTATTTCCTTGCACCGCACTATCCGATTAACCCGCGTACATTCAAATTAGGATTGTCTTGGAACTTCTTTGACTAGCTTCAAATCCATTATCGTTTATGAAACATCGCCCTACGACATACATACTCATTGGAGTAGCCATTGCATTGTTCTCTATCTTTTCCCAACCACAAGAGGAAGAGGTGTCATCGATACGAGATTTCAATGATATAATGAAAGAGAAAGAGCTAAAGGTTACAACAGAATATGGAAGCAACACTTATTTTATTGATGAAAGCGGAAATCTGCAAGGAGAACATTTCGAGCTAATCGCGGAATTTGCCAAACAACATGGTTTGCGCTTGACCATCATACCGGAAATGAGCATCAGCCGACAAAATGAGATGATACACAACGGAGAATGCGACCTCATTGCCACTCCTCGCCCTTTGAATGCCGAAATAGGAAACGGACTCCGACAAACAATACCTTTGGGAGTTGACAAACAAATCGTTGTGCAACGAAAAAAGGATTTAGTTACGGACAGTTTGTCCGCAGACAGTTGCATGTACCTGAACAGCCTGATTGATTTGGGAGGAAAAAGTATATGCATGCCTAAAGATTCTCCATTTAAACATCGATTGGCCAACTTGATGGAAGAAATCGGAGACACCATCATTGCATATGAAATTCCCAGATACAACACAGAGCAACTGATAGCACTAGTG
>JAFUNW010000267.1 GCA_017472905.1 Bacteroidaceae bacterium | reverse complement strand
CACCTCTCCATCTATTTCAATACATTAAATCTATGTGTTTCCTCTGTGCCCAGAACAAGACTCGAACTTGCACGTCTCTCAACACTCGCACCTGAAACGAGCGCGTCTACCATTCCGCCACCTGGGCATTCGGTATAGAAGTGCACTCACTCCTTGACGCATAGATTTCTATCTATTGAGCGGAAAACGAGGCTCGAACTCGCGACCCCAACCTTGGCAAGGTTGTGCTCTACCAACTGAGCTATTTCCGCAAAAGATTTCTCTTCCTGTTTTGCGGGTGCAAAGGTAGGTCTTTTCTTTCAATTACACAAACTTTTGGAGAATTTATTTTCAAGAAAACACATCCTTTTATAGAAACTCCCCCGAAAGAACGGCTTTTTTCCCTTCTTTTTCTCCCATCATAGGCTTTTCCTCTCCATTGAGCGTCAAGAAAAAAAATGAAGCCGAGCACTCAAAAATATGCAGTGCAGCAGAGTCTCATCCGCTGTGCAACAGATTTTCGGGAGCCGTAGGGAAAATTTTATTCCCCTGTAAGGCAGAAAAACTGTTGTATAACATGATACAGAAAGAAGTTAATTAAAAAATTAATTCGTTACTTTGCAAAAGATTTAATAATACCATATTATATAAAATAAAAGAACAATGATTAATAGATTTATCTTAAACGAAGTTTCTTACTTCGGTCCTGGCGCTCGCGAAGTATTGCCTCAAGAAATTAAAAGATTAGGATTGCACAAAGCTTTTGTTGCAACAGACAAAGATTTGATAAAATTCGGTGTAGCCGATAAAGTCTTGAAAGTATTGGAAAAAGCTAACATTCCTTACGAAATCTTTAGCGACATCAAGCCCAACCCAACAGTGAGCAACGTCAATGCCGGAGTTAAAGCATTTGCAGAATCCGGAGCTGACTTTATATTGGCAATCGGAGGCGGTTCATCCATCGATACATCAAAAGCCATTGGTATCATTACAAATAATCCGGAGTTTGCTGATGTAGTATCTTTGGAAGGTGTAGCTCCTACTCAGAAAAAGTCCGTACCTATTATTGCTTTGCCCACAACAGCCGGTACTGCAGCAGAGGTTACCATCAACTATGTTATTACCGATGAGGTAAATGAGAAAAAAATGGTTTGTGTTGACCCGAACGACATTCCGGCTATAGCCATTGTGGATGCAGAACTGATGTACACACTCCCCAAGAGTCTGACTGCATCAACCGGATTAGACGCTTTGACCCATGCTATCGAAGGATTAATCACCAAAGGCGCTTGGGAAATGAGTGACATGTTTGAAATCAAGGCCATCGAAATGATTTCTCGCTATTTGGAAACAGCTGTTAACGAACCTAATAATCCTGAAGCACGCAATGGAATGGCTGTAGCTCAATACATCGCTGGTATGGCATTCTCTAACGTAGGTCTTGGAGTCGTTCACGGCATGGCCCATCCGCTCGGTGCTATATTTGATATTCCACATGGTGTAGCCAATGCTCTTTTATTGCCCACAATCATGGAATTCAATGCTCCTGCTGCATTAGACAAATATGTAAGCATAGCAAAAGCAATGAATGTATACAAAGAGGGTATGAGCAAAGAAGAAGCTGCATCTGCAGCCTGCGAAGCTGTACGTCAGCTCTCTATCCGGGTTGGAATACCACAACACCTAACAGAAATCGGAATCAAAGAAAGCGACCTTCCCAAATTGGCAAAATCAGCTTTCGCGGATGTTTGTACCCCGGGCAATCCTCGTGAGGTTACCGAAGAAATTATCCTTGAACTATATAAAAAGGTTTTGTAAACATCCTCTTTCATACACAAATTCCCCGCAATCCTTTGTGGGGAATTTTTATAATCCAATACGACCGACAAAGCAATATGAGGTAAAGATGCGTTAATTCACGTTAAGCGCTCGTTCTTTATCGCAAGTTTGTTTACATTTGCATGTTATTTCTTACAAACAAGAAAAAAGCATTTTTTATGACGATTACATCAGACAGCATTGTCATCATACCGACATACAACGAAAAAGAGAATATCGAAAACATTATCCGAGCCATATTTGCTCTGGAAAAAGTATTTCATATCCTTATTATAGAAGATGGTTCGCCCGATGGAACAGCCGAAATTGTAAAAACCTTGCAGAAAGAATTCCCCGAACGCCTTTTTATGATTGAACGAAAAGGAAAACTCGGATTAGGAACTGCCTACATAGCCGGTTTCAAATGGGCCATAGCGCATCAATATGATTATGTCTTCGAAATGGATGCTGATTTTTCTCACAACCCCAACGATTTACCTCGACTATATGCAGCATGTGCAAATGATGGATTTGACGTTGCCATCGGGTCACGCTACATCAGTGGAGTAAACGTAGTAAACTGGCCAATGGGACGGGTTTTAATGAGTTATTTTGCATCTAAATATGTACGTTTAATAACCGGCATCAAGATTCACGACACCACAGCCGGATTCAAATGCTACCGGCGCGAAGTTCTTGAAACCATCAATCTTGATGAGATACGCTTCAAAGGATACGCATTCCAAATAGAAATGAAATATACTGCATATAAATGTGGTTTTAAAATAAAAGAAGTTCCGGTAATCTTCATCAACCGTGAATTAGGGGAATCTAAGATGAATGGCGGAATTTTTGGTGAAGCTATGTTTGGTGTCATCCGTCTGAGATTGGACGGTTGGTTCAAAAAATACCCACAAAGAAAAAAGACCATACAATAAACCTCTAATACATCATTATTTTGTGAGAACTATTATCCGACATGCCATTCTTGTCAATGAAGGCAAAACTTTTGAGGCTAATCTTGTTATTGAAAATGGATTAATCGCTGGAATCTTCCCCAAAGATGAAACATTGCACGACTCCTCTTTCGATCAGGAAATCGATGCAACAGGACTATACCTATTACCGGGAGTCATTGATGATCACGTGCATTTTCGTGAGCCCGGACTAACTCATAAAGCAGACATTGAAAGCGAAAGCAAAGCCGCAGTAGCCGGAGGAGTAACTTCCTATTTAGATATGCCGAATACTGTTCCACAAACTACAGACTTAAAATCCTTGGAAGAGAAATTTGCACTTGCATCTGAAAAAAGTTATGCGAATTATTCTTTTTTCTTTGGAGCAACCAATGACAACACACATTTATTATCTCAATTGGATCAGAAACGAATTTGCGGCATAAAACTATTCATGGGTTCAAGCACCGGCAATATGCTTGTTGACAAAGATGAAGCATTAATCAAGCTTTTCAAT